>NZ_JBJDRH010000015.1:0-66272 GCF_044987465.1 Microbacterium sp. ZW T6_19
CGCGACACCGTCCACTGGCGCGTTCGCGTTCGCGAACGCGCCAGTGGACGGTGTCGCGAACCCGCCCTGCACGCCCCCGGGGGCGGGGATCCCCGGGATCCCCGGCATCCCCGGCATCCCCTGCGGGATCGGAACGGCCGTCGTCGCGGGTGCCGGGCCGAAGTCGGGCACGGCGACAGGGAGCGGGCTCTTTCGCGCGTCGAGCACGACGGCCTTCGCCACACGGTCGTGCCAGCCCTGGAAGCGTCCTGAGCTGTCGAACAGCGGCGTGAAGTAGCCGACGATGATCCAGCCCGATACGCCGAACACGACGTTGCGCAGCAGAGCACGGCCGAATCCCACCGGCATCCCGTCATCGGCGGACGCGAGGCGCACGCCCTGCGCGCGCATGCCGATGGATCCGGACTTCGCCTGCATGGCCGTGTACACGAGCAGCCAGCCCAGGAGCACGAGCAGCAGCGCTCCGTAGCCGATGGACAACACGATCAGCATCGCCTCGAACGACCCGGAGGTCCCCGCGATCACTCCGACGATCACCGCCGCGACGATCGCGACCCCTCCGGCGATGAGCGCATCGATCAGATAGGCGACCGCACGCCGCGAGATCGGCGCGATGCTGTCGATCGCTGGCTCAGTCATGGGGTCTCGCTCTCGGCTGAGGTGGACGTCTTCGTGCGGCTGCTGCCCTTGATCGTGCCAGGTTCACGGCGAACCCGCGCGGCTGCGGCATCCTTCAGATTCTGCATGCTGTTGGCGACGGCCGTCCCGCCGATCAAGGAACGCAGGTTGAGGCGAGCGCGCAGGCGCTTCCAGAACCCGGCATCCTTTCCGAGGCCTCCGACGATCCCGTCGACCTCGGCCCAGAATTCGTCGACCTGGGCCGGTGTCGGCTCGGAGGGGCCGAACACCTCGGCGTCCGCGCGGTCCGCGAGAGCCGTGACAGCGGGGATCGGGAGGGACGCGGCGAGGGTCGCCGCCTCCTCGGCGCGGGTGCCGCCCGGCGCCAGCCGGGCGCCGTAGTCGATCGCGCGGTCCGTGAGCTCGTCCCACCCGCCGGTGATCCGATCCGCCGTCCGAGCGGCGTTGCGGCGTGTGCGGCGCTTCGCCGCCTTCCACGCTCCGACCACGATGAACGGCGACGCGAGCAGGGCCATCACGCCGAGCGCGGTCCCGCCGATCGCAGCGATCAAGCCGAGCAGGGCGGCGAGGTTGAAGGTCTCGTCGTCGCCCTTGCGGTCGTCGGGAAGCGTCGGCGGCAGGTCGACCGGTTCCTGCGGCGGGGGCGGCGGCTGCAGCACCTGCGGCTTCGGGTCGACCTTGGGCTTGGTGTTCTGATCGTTCGGTACCTTGTCCTCCGGCGGGGTCGGGTTGAACGTCACCCAGCCGATGTCCTCGAAGTTGACCTCGACCCATGCGTGGACGTCATCGCCCGTCGCCGCGAACTCGGCCTCGCCCTCCTGGTCCTCGTCGGGGTAGTAGCCCATGACGACGCGGGCCGGGATGCCGACTTCGCGAGCGAGCAGCGCCATCGCGACCGCGTACTGCTCATCGTCGCCGATCATCTGGTCGCCGCCGATGAGAGTCGAGATGCGCTCCGAGGTGTGCCCGGCGCGCGAGAGCACCTCGCCTTCCAGGCCGTGGCTGAAGAATCCGCCGTCTGCGAGGAAAGTCTCGAGTGCCCGCACCTGCTCGATCGGGGACTCCGCTCCCGCGACCGTCTCGGCGGCGAGGGAGGTCAGCTCCTCCGGCACGTTGCTCTGCTTGGGCAGCGCGACCTTGCCGAAGTCGACGTCGGCGAGCTGCGTGTCGTCGAGCTTCGCCGGAATCACGGTGTCGACCGTGTACGTGTCGCCGCTGGTGAGCTTGGCCGTGACGACAGCGGTGCCCGTGTCGTTGTTGTAGTACCCCGAACGGCGCAGCTCATCGGCGCGCTTGCCGGTGAAGTCGATCTGGGAGACGGCGCCGGCATCCGGCATCCACACTCCGCTGTAGTCCTCGATGGCCACCTTCAACGTCACCGGGACGCCCTTCGCCTCGGGCGACATGTTCGAGCGCAGCGGGGCGAAGGCGCTCGAGGAGCCGGGGCCGCCATCGGTGACGTTGTAGACCTGGCCGTCGAACTGATCCATGACCGCGATCCGGATGCGCGCTCCCTTGGGCAGGCCGCTCACCGTGAACAGCGTGTCCTCGGACTCGTCGCGCACGTTCTTGCGGAACGACTGCAGGGGACTCGGATAGTCGTGGATGTTGAACGGGGGGATCACGACATCGCGGAACACGTGCCGCGGCTGAACCGGCTGGGCGATCGCGCTGGAGGCGATCCCTGCACCGCCGGCCACCGCGAGCACGGCGACTCCCGCCAGCAGTCTCCGCATGCGCATGTACGCCGCGCGGGCGGGGTCGACCTCGCTCACCGAGACGGCGGCGTTCTGCGGCGCCCACAGCTGACGCAGCGCGAGCCAGGAGATGGCGAAGATCGCGAACACGAGGCCCTGAGCCAGCGGGAAGGCCGGCTCGGGGGTCCCCAGAACGATCGCGAGGATCAGGACGACGCCCGCGGGGATCAGCGCCCAGCCCACCTGACTCAGCCGGAGGGCGAGGGATGCCGTGAGCACGGCGCCCACGAGCGAGAGCAGGAACGGCACGATGAGGTGGCCGTCGGCAGCAGCGACCGGCGCCACCGTGGTCAGCATCTGCTTCCACGAGGTGACGGTGCCCAGAGCGAGCTTCTGAAGCGTGTCGATCGTCGGAACGAACCCGAGGAACGCGGTGTGCGGCAGGGCGAGAGCCCCGCCGAACACGAAGTACGCCGCGACGGTCAGCCCGGTGATGATCAGGATGCCCCAGCGGCGCCAGGCCGCGACCGCGGCGATCGCAAGCCCCAGGAGTATGCCGCCGACGACGGCGGGAAGGTAGGAGGGGCCGGCGAACGTCGTCCAGAATCCGGTCATCGCGACCGCGGTGAGCACCGCGGCGGCGCCGAGGTCGAGGATCCAGCGGCGCAGAGGCAGCGCCGCGGGTGCGGTGGCGGGGGCGGTCATGCGAGCACCTTCTGCAGGGCGAGGGGGATCTGTTCCAGCGCGCCGATGGTCACGACATCGGCGTCTCCGATCCGCCGCAGTCCCGGCGTCGTCGCGGTGCGATCCGCGACCACCGCGAGCACTCTGGCGCCGAAGGGCAACCGCGAGCATGCCATGCGCAGATCGTCGCTGCGGACTTTCGAGCCGCAGATGAGCACCACGACGCTGGCGAGCGGCATGGTCCTCGCGAGCACGCCGGCGAGCTCGTCGATGCCGCCGCGGCGCGGGCGCGAGTTCTTGACGGCCGACAGCGAGTCGAGCAGCTGCTTGCCTGTGCCGGAGGGGAGCTCACGGCCCTGCACGCGCACGTCGACCCGCTGCGAGTCGCGGATCGCCCGCAGTCCGATCGACCCTGCCGCCGAGATCGCGAGTTCGAAGTCCTCGGGCGTCGCGTACTCCGAGGCCGCGCGCGACAGGCCGATCACGAAGTGCGAACGGCGCGTCTCCTCGTACTGGCGCATCATCAGGGTGCCGGTGCGCGCCGTGGACTTCCAGTGCACGTGGCGCAGGTCGTCGCCGGGCTGGTACTCGAGCAGAGCGTGGAAGGAGACGTCGTCGCGCGAGAGGTCGGTGGCAGGAAGCCCTTCGAGATCCCGCAGGTATCCGAGCGACTGACCGTCGAACAGGATGGTCCGCGGGTGCACGAACAGATCCACCGGATCGTCCCGGTGGTGGGCCCGCTCGAACAGGCCCAGCGGGTCGCCGCGGACGACGCTCACCGGGCCGACCTTCACGACGCCCCGCTTCTGCGTCGGGATCGTGAACAGCTCTTCGGCCTCCTCCCCCGGGGCGAGGCGCTGGATGCCGAACTCGCCACGGCCGGCGCCGACGGGCAGCACCACGCGCGAGGGCAGGATGGCCCTGGTCCCGCGGTTCGCGAGCTTCAGGGCTCCGATCGCGCGTTCTCCGACCACGACACGCGTGCGCGCCAGATCGAGCGACACGTCGTAGGCAGTGCGTCCGATCAGGAACAGCGCGCACAGCACGACGGTGATCGCGATCACCACGGCCGCGAACGTGAACTCCGCCCAGCCGCCGATCTGCCCGATGATCCAGAAGCCCACGGCGAGGGCCATCAGCACCCAGGCGAGTGGACGGATCGCCGCCGTGATCCTGCGAAGGCGCGCGAGGAGCCGCGCGCCGATGACCGCCGCGATGTCGCGCCAGCCGGCGTCGCGGGTGGTCGGCGCAGGCGACGCCTCGAGTGCCTCCGTGGTCATCATGCCGCCGTTCGCGCCTGGGGTGCCGGAACGGAGTCGAGCACGCGGGCGATGACGACCTCGCCGGTGGTTCCGGCGAACTCGGCCTCGGCGTCGAGCAGCAGGCGATGCTGCCACACCGGGCGCGCGAGCGTCTTGATGTCGTCGGGGAGGACGAAGTGACGGCCGTGCGTGGCCGCCCAGACCTTCGCCAGGCGGACCATCGCGATCGCACCTCGCACCGAGACGCCCAGGCGCACGCCCGAGTCCTTGCGAGTCGCCTCGGCGAGCTCGGCCACGTAGCGCAGCACAGCGGGCTCGACGTGCACGGTCGCGCCCAGGTCGGCCATGTCGGCGACCGCGTTGGTCGTGATCACGGCGGTCAGGCCGGCGGAGGGGTTGCGATCGGATGCTCCGGCGAGGATGCTCTCGGTGATCGCCAGATCGGGGTAGCCGATCGAGGTCTTGATGAGGAAGCGGTCGAGCTGCGCCTCGGGGAGCTTGTACGTGCCCGCCTGCTCGATGGGGTTCTGGGTGGCGATCACCAGGAAGGGGCGACCGGTCTCGTGGGTCACGCCGTCGACCGTGACGCGTGACTCCTCCATGACCTCGAGGAGCGCCGACTGGGTCTTCGGCGAGGCGCGGTTGATCTCGTCGGCGAGCACGATCGACGCGAAGATCGGTCCCTTGTGGAACTCGAAGCGATGCTGCTGCTGGTCGTAGATGGTCACGCCGGTGACGTCGGACGGCAGCAGGTCGGGCGTGAACTGGATGCGGGCGCTGGTGCCCTGCACGGTGGAGGCGAGCGCCTTGGCGAGGCTCGTCTTGCCGGTGCCGGGAGCGTCCTCCAGCAGCACGTGCCCCTCTGCGAGCATCGCGGAGAGCACGAGCGCGACGACCTCGCGCTTGCCCTGCACGGCCTTGTCGACGTTGTCGACGAGACGGGTGAAGGTTCCCTGGAACCAGGTCGCCTGCTCAGGGGTCATTGTCATGGGGATCGTGTTCCTGTTCTCGTGTGGGAGTCGGTGAGCGTCAGTACCAGACCAGCGCCGTGGCGTATCTGTCGAGCTCTTTGATGTAGACGCGGACCGTGTTGCCGGGATAGCCGTAGTAGCAGTTCAGATCGACGCTGCCGTTGGCGGGCACATGCTGAGCCTGCGAGCCTCCCCATCGACCGCCGTCGTCGCAGGCCAGGTGATAGCTTCCGGGGTTCGCGAAGTTCGAGACCGTGAGACGCACCCTGGCGCAGGACGACGATCCGCAGTCGGGCCATGATCCGGACGCGCCCTTCTCGGTCCTCAGCACCTCGGCCGGCGGGTCGTTGGTCCGTGCCGAATCGGAGGCGACCGGCGACCACTGCCCCTCGGAGTCCTGCGCGCGCACCTTGATGCTGTGGGTCTGCTTGTAGCCGTCGCCCACCGTGCGCGAGCCGCTCATTCCGACGTTCGTCCAGGCGCCGTCGTCGACGCTGATCTGCACGACCGAGATGGGACGGCCGTTGTCAGATCCGGAGGCGTCCCACGAGAGCTTCACCTGGGTGCCGAGGTTCTGCGCCTTCGCCGTCGGCGCGAAGGGCACGCCGAAGGGTACAGCGGTCGCCGCGTTCGACGGGGCGCCCGAGTAGGTCGAGCCGTTCACGGACGCCACGCCCCTGACCTCGACGGTGTAGCTCGCGCCGTTGGTGAGGCCCGAGATGTGGGTGCCTGACAGTCCCTGCCAGCCGCCGCCGTTCAGTCTGTACTGGTACGAGACCTCGCCGGTTCGCGCACCGTTGCGCGCGCCGGGCGTGTACTGGATGTCGATGAACCGGTCGCCCGGCTGCGCGACGAGACCGGTGGGAGCACCGGGAGCCGTCACTCCGCGGCGCGGAGCCGACGGGGCGCTGTAGTCACCCCATCCGGCCTTGTTGTGGCCCCTGATGCGGAAGGTGTACTCGGTCTCGCTGGTGGGCAGCGTCACGGCCTGGCTCGTGGCGCCGGCGCCCGGCGTCAGGGTGCGCACGAGCGCCGACCCCTCGTAGACCTCGAGCTGATAGCTGTCGATCGCGTCGCCGTTGTTGTCGGGAGTCGCCCAGTTCACCTGCATCTGGGCCTGCGAACCGACAGGAGAGAGCTCCTGCGTCGTCGGCGCGGCGGCGGCGAGCGGAGGCCCGGCGGGGATCTCGGATGCCGACCAGCCGCTCCAGCTCGACGGCTCCGGCGCCTTGTTGTGCGCCTGGATGCGCACCTGGTAGTTCGTGCCGTTCTCGAGCCCCTCCCAGGTCAACGAGTTGCCGGTGACCTCCTTCTGGGCAATCCCGGAGGGCGGGGCGGGAGAGATCTCGAGCGTGTAGCGCTCGACGGGGGAACCAGGGGTCGACGGCGTCGACCAGCTCACGGCGAGAGACTTGTCGCCGAAGACGAGTGCGGGCGGGTTCGGGGTGTCGGGTCGCGCATCGGGACGCGCGACCGCGGAGACCGCGGAGGGCTCGCTCTCGCCGACCCTGTTCGTCGCCGTCACCTGGAACGTGTACTCGACGTTGTTGGTGAGCCCGTCGAGCGTGCAGGTCGTCGACTGGCAGTCCTTCGAGTACGCGCCGCCGCCGGCCGCCTTCACGGTGTACTTCGTGATCGCGGCGCCGTTGTTCGACGGAGCCGAGTACGAGACCACGACGGTGCGGTCCTGCACGCTCACGACCGTCGGTGCACCCGGTGCGTCGGGCACGCCCTGCACGGTGACGACGACCTGTCCGTCGGCCTCGCGATCAGCATCCTTCGTCGCATCCTGGATCCGGTAGCGCACGACCATCGTCCCGACGAAGTCCTTCGCCGGGGTGACGATCAGTTCATCGCCCTTCTTGTCGACCTCGCCAGAGCCCGACTCGACGACGTACGACACGATCTTCAGCGGCGTCTCGGGGAACGGGTTGAAGTCGTTGGCGAGAACGGGCACGTTCACCGCGCGCCCCTGATCGGCCTCGGCGATGGTGTCGGTGTTGGCCGCGGGCAGCGCTCGGGTCGACGCCGCGACGATGACGGTGATGGTTCCCTCGACGGGTTCGGTCTCGCCGTCGGAGATGCGCAGCGTTAGCGTCAGCGCAGTGCCCTTCTTCGCGCCAGACGAGGCCTCGACCTTCAGCTCATCGCCGTCGACCTTCGCCGTGACGCCCTTGCCTGCTCCGCTCACGTATTCGAACTCGTGCTCGTCATCGACGTCGGGATCGACCGTGAGCGCTTCCAGGTCGAGCGTCGTCGCTTCCTCGCCCGGTGCGACCTGCACCTCGCCGCTGATGAACACCGGCGGCTGGTTCTCGGACGGCAGCACGTCGATCGGGATCGTCAGGGTGGACGTCCGGCCGTCGGGGTCGTCGGGTCCGGTGCCGTCCGTGACTTCGAAGGTGAGGGCGTCCTGACCGAAGTAGTCCGGGGCCGAGGTGTAGACGAGCGTGGTCTCGTCCTTCACCAGGTCGGAACCGTCGGCGTGCACGGCGCTCACCTTGGCGTGCTCGGTGATCCGCGTCGTCCCGCCGCCCGCCACCACGACGTACTTCGACAGCGGCAGCTCGATCGTCTCGCCGCTGACCACTTCGACCGGCTTGGTCGAGTCGAGCGCCGGACGCAGACCCGAGACCGCGGGGACGAAGATGAACGCCGAGGCCTCCAGGCCGTCCTGGTCGGTGAGCGTGTAGCGGATGAGCTGCTGCTCGTCGGTGACGGTGACGCGCACCTCGCCGTTCTTGAGCAGGGTCGCGCCGGAGCCGAGGTCGAGTGCGAGCCCCTCGGTCGTGCCGTCGGGGTCCTCGTCGTTCTTCAGGATGTCGATGTCGGCCGTGAGGCCGCCCTCGGCCACATCCTCGGAGCGGATGCGGTCGTCGCGGGCGATCGGCGCCACCAGGGGCACGTCCTCGTCGACCGTGATCTGCAGCACCGCCGACGCCGTCGCACCCCGCGCATCGCGGATCGTGTACTGCAACGACGTCTCCAACGCACGATCGGGCGCATCCACGAGAACCCGGTCCCCCGACACCCGCGCCGACAGCCCGTCGATCTCCGGGACCTCGAGTCCATCGTTCTCCTCATCGACCAGAGTGATCTTGTCACCCTCTGGATCGGAGTCGTTCGCCATCACCGGCACCGCGATCTCACGCCCAGGACGCACCACCACCGCATCCTTCACCGCATACGGCTCCTGATTGACCAACTGCACCGGAGCGATGCCCACGCGGATGCTCGCCGTGCTCTCCTTGCCGAGATGATCGCGCACGCGGTAGGTGAAGGAGTCGACCCCGGAAGAGCCTCGGAACGCCTCGTAGGTGAAGAAGTTCGGCCCGGTGGCGGTGATGCGGCCCTTGGTCGGGCTCGAGGCGATGTCGAGAAGCTCGACGGAGTCGCCGTCCGCGTCGATGCCGTCGAGCGGCACCGCGATGTTGGTCTCGGATCCGGCGAGCGCTCTCGAGACGAGGTCGTGCGGGCGCGGTGCCGAGTTGGTGGCCTCGTCGACGGGAAGCACCTGGATCGTGACGAGTCCGGCGGCCTTCTGCTGATGGGAGTCGACGGCCTCGTACGTGAGGTACACCGTCTTCGCCTCGGACCCGGCCTTGAACCGCACCGTGTCCTGCGACACGAACGCCTCGCCGTCGGCGGGGTCGACGAGCGGCTCGATCAGCTCGGGCGCGACGTGCAGGGCATCGCCGCTCGGCTGCACGTCGTTGTCGAGCACCGGAATCGTGACCACATCGCCCGCACGCACATAGGCGGTGTCGGGGGTGGCGACCGGCGGCAGGATGCTGTCGGGGGCGGGGATCGGGATCACGATCACTTCGCCGTCGGCGGATGCGGAGCCGTTCGAGATCGTGTACTCGATGCGGATCTGCCCATCGAGCGATCCCTGGTCGGTGATCCGCAGCGTCTCGTGGTCGAGCACCGAGACCGAGACCCCGCTGCTCGGGTCGATCGAGACCGACTGCACGACGAGGATCCCGCCGCCGGGGTCGGTGTCGTTGGCCAGCACGCCGACCAGTACGTCGCCGCCTGCGGGCAGCAGCGCGACGTCGCGGACCGCGATCGGCGGGAGTTCGGAGGCGCTCGCGTCGAGCACGTCGACTCTGACCAGACCCTCGGCGTTCTTCGGACCCGCGGTCGCCAGATACTGCACGTAGTAGGTCCCGGCGGCCTGCGCGGTGAAGCTGAACTGCTGGTTCGTGAAGTCGGGCGCCACGGCCGCGCCGGGCGCATCGCCCACGCGCCCCAGCCGCAGCGGCTCGGCCCCCGAGCTGGTGTCGTTGCTCAGCGGAGACACGGTCACCTGCTCGCCGACCCTCGTCACGACGTGGTCGGCGTTCGTCTTCGGATCGGTGCTGCCCTCGGCTCGCACATCGAGCGTGATCGTCGCCGTGCCCACCTCGCCGAAGCCGTCAGCGACGGTCACCTCGACGTCCTTGCGACCCTGCAGGCTCGCCGTGGCCTTGTAGCTGATCTGCCCGTCGGTCGTGAACTCGACCTCGTCGCCGGGTGCCGCGACGACCGACTTCAGGTAGATGTCGTCGCCGTCGGGGTCGATCCAGTCGGGGAGGATGTTGTACGAGATCGTGCCGCCGGTCTCGACTGTGAGACTCGTCTTGCGCTTGGGGCCGGGGGCCGAGTTCACGTCCCATCCGTGCACCGAGAGCGTGACGACCGCGGTGTCCTTGCCCCCACGTCCGTCGTCGGCCTCGTAGGTGAAGCTGCCCGTCCCCGACGCCTTCTCATCGACGGCGATCTGCAGCGATCCGCCGTCCTGGATCGGCTGCACGGTGCCGAGCGCCGGCTGCTGCTCGGCGAGCGCGGCGACCAGCACGTCGCCATCGGGATCGTTGTCGTTGTCGAGCACCGGCAGCATCGTCGACGCACCAGGGCGGACGCCGAAGGAGTCGTCTTCGGCGACCGGCGGGGTGTTCTGATCCGAGCGCTCGGGGAGCGTCGTCTGGACCGTCTCCTCCGTGGTGTCCTCCTGGTCGTCCGATTCGCCTTCCGGCGGGACCAGATCCTCCCAGTTGTCGACCTGCGACAGACTCTCGTCGGCGAGCCACGCTTCTCCGCCGACCGCGTCGTTCAGCACGATCACATCGCGGTTGACCCGGAAGGTCAGAGCGGTCGAGTTCCGAGCGCCCGGTATCTGCGCCTCGACGTCACTCGCATCACCCGTGCAGTCACGGACGAATCGCGCGCTTCCGGCCCAGGCGGCGTAGGCGCAGCCGAGCAGCGAGACCGGTGCCGCCGGCTCGCCATCGCCGCCGGCCTTCGTCGTCGTCGGCTCACCGCCGTCGAGCGGCACCGAGACGAGCTCGTCCCTCGTCGCGACCAGCACGGCGGATGCCGCCGCAGACGACTGCTGGAGCACGGCATCCGCCGCGTCCCCGATGCTCGTGCGGAACCCGCCGGGCGTCGTCAGCACGCCTGCAGCGGCGTCGAAGACGACGGGAGTCCGGCCGACGACCGTGATCTGCGGGGCCTCCGAGGTGTCGAGATCGCCGACCGACGCGGTAGAGGAGTCGAGCGGCTGCCCTTCGCGGTCGACCGGGATCGTGACGATTTCGCCGCGCGAGGCGGACAGCCCGAACACGGTGCCGTCCTGGGCGACCGCGACCTCGGCGCCCTCGCCCAGTTCGGCGACGGGCTCGGCGGTCTCGGGTTCGAAGGCGGCGATGCCGCGCACCGGAACGACCCAGAGATCACCGGAGTCGCGATCGAGGACGGCTGCGGTGCGATCGCCGAGCGCCACCTTCGCGGATGCCGGGATCTTGGCGGAGTCGCCGAGCGTGACTCTGGCGGGGTCGACCGCGGTGACGGTCGACGCCGCCTCATCGACCACGAGGACGTTCGTCTCGTCCTGGAGGATGTCGTAGTTCTCGGCCGCGGTCCGCAGCCCGCCGTCGAGGAGCGTCGACTCGTGGTTGAAGTGCCCGACGAGCAGACTCGACGTCTTCGTGATCCAGACGCCGCCGTCGTTCAGATCGACCTTGGTCGTCGGGTTGCCCTGGTACGCGAACGCGAGTGTGGTGAGGGCGACCGCACCGGCGGCGACGCCTGCGGCGGACGCGAGCCGTCGCGGGCGCGCACGCATCCACGTCAACGCCTTCATCCCCGGACTCCCCCCTGGGTCAGTCACTCGCACTCTCCGCGCCCCGCGAGCGGCGACGCACCCGTCGAGTCTAACCGCCGAGGCCTCTAGCGCCCATGGGCAGAGCTGCCCACGGGCGGGCGGTCAGTTCCATGCTCGTCGCTCGTACTCCGTGCCGTTGATGACGGCGGACGCCTGATAGGTGCCGTAGCCGCGTGAGCCGTGGTAGCAGCCGAGCCGGCCCTCGTAGTGCCCGTTGCCGTCCGTGGTCACGGAGTACGGACCGCCCCATGAACCCCAATAGCCGTCGGCAGGACGGTAGTCGGCGCACTGCACCGAGTACGAGGTGTTGGCCGCGAAGTTGTCCATGTGCACGTAGTACCAGGCGCAGGTGCCGTCGCCGCAGTTGTCCTGGCCGTTGGCGTCACCGTCCGAGGTGATGTAGGCGGTGGGCGGGGGCGGCGGATCAGAAGCGGCGCTCGCCGTCGCGCTCTCGACGGTCTGGCCGACTGCATCCGTCGCTCTCACGCGGATGCTGTGGGTCTGGCTGTGGCCATTCCCCACCGTCTGCGCTCCGCTGTTGGCGACCGTCTGGTAGCCGCCCCCGTCGATGCTGATCTCGACCTTCGTGATCGCACGTCCGTTCGCCGAGACGTTGCCGTCCCACCCCAGCGTCACGCTGGTGCTGTTGCCTGCTGCCGTCGCTCGCGGCTGCTTCAGCGGGCCGTACGGGTTGCCTCTCGCCACGTCCGAAGAGTCGCCGGGGTAGGCGGTTCCTGCCACGGTGGCGAGAGCGCGGACGGTCACGTTGTAGTCGGTGCCGTTGGCGAGGCCGCCGATGACGCCGTTGCCCGGCAGGTTCGCCCACGAGCCGCCGCCGTTGAGCGAGTACTGGTAGGCGATCTCGCTCGCCGCGGCGCCGTTGCGAGCGCCCGGTGTGTACGCCACCTGCAGCTGGCCGTCGGCGCCGGTCGGCTTCGCGGTGACCCCGGTGGGCTTGCCCGGCCGGTTCACGCCGCGGCGCGGCGCCGAGGCGTCGCTGTAGTCGCCCCAGCCGGCCTTGTTGTGCGCACGGATCCGGTACGTGTACGGCGTCTCCGAGGTCGGGACCGTCACGGCCTGCGTCTTGGCGTCTGCGGCGGGCGTGATCGTGCGCACCAGGGTGCCGCCCTCCCACACCTGCAGCTCGAGCGCGTCGAGCTTGTCGCCGTTGATCCCCGGCGGCACCCAGCTGACCTGCATCTGCGCCTGCGTGCCGACGCCCTGGATCTCGGCGGTGGTCGGAGCCCCAGGCTTCAGCGGAGGACCCGCAGGGACCTCCTTCGCCGACCAGGTGCTCCAGGCCGACGGCTCCGGAGCCTTGTTGTGCGCCTGCACCCGAACCTGGTAGTTCGATCCGTTCTCGAGGCCCTCCCACACGAGAGAGTTGCCCGTCACCTGCTTCTGAGTGATACCAGACGGGGGCGCCGGCGAGATCTCGAGCGTGTAGCTCTCGACGGGAGATCCCGGCGTCGACGGGGTCTTCCAGCTCACCGAGAGCGACCGGTCGCCGAACACGAGCGTCGGCGGAAGCGGAGTGTCCGGTCGGGCATCGGGGCGCGCCACCTCGGACGCCGCGGAGGGCTTGCCCTCGCCGACCCTGTTGGTCGCGGTCACCTGGAACGTGTACTCGACGTTGTTGGTCAGCCCGTCGAGCGTGCAGGTCGTCGAGGTGCACTCCTTGCTGTACGACCCGCCCTTGACCGACTTCACGGTGTACCTCGTGATCTCGGCCCCGTTGTTCGACGGAGCGCCGTAGGAGATCACGACCGTGCGATCCTGCACACTCGTGATGGTCGGGGTGCCCGGCGCATCGGGGACGCCCTGCACCGTGACGACGACCTGCCCGTTCGCCTCGCGCTCGGCATCCTTCGTCGCATCCTGGATCCGGTATCGCACCACCATCGTCCCGACGAAGTTCGCTGACGGGGTCACGACGACCGAGTCGCCCTTCACCGACGCTCCCCCGTTGCCCGACTCGGTCACCGCGGACACGAGCGTGAGCGGGGTCTCGGGGAAGGGGTTGAAGTCGTTGGCGAGCACCGGCACGGTGATGCTCTTGCCCTGGTCGGCCTCGGACACCGTGTCGGTGTTCGCCGCAGGGAGGGGACGCGTGGATGCCGTCACCATCACCTGTACGGTCCCCTCGACGGGTTCGGTGACGCCGTCGGTGATCCTCAGCGTGAGCGAGGCGACGGTGCCCTTGTCGACATCGGAAGAGGCCGAGACGCGCAGCGTCGCTCCGTCGACCTCTGCCTTGATCCCGGAGCCTGCCCCGCTGACGTACGTGAACGTGTGCGAGTCCGCGTCGTCAGGATCGGGGTCGTCGGTGAGCGCGGCGAGGTCCAGCCCGATCGCGTCCTCACCCGGGGCGACCTCCATCTGCGCGCCCGTGAACGAGGGCTGCTGGTTCTCCGGCGGCAGCACATCGATCGGGATGGTGAGCGTCGCCTTGCGCCCCTCCGGATCATCCGGGCCGGTGCCGTCGGTGACTTCGAACGTCACCGCGTCCTGGCCGAAGAACCCGGCCGCCGACGTGTAGACCAGCGTCGTCTCGTCTTGCACGAGGTCGGCGCCGTTCGCGTGGATGGCGCTGACCTTCGCATGCTCGGTGATGCGGGCGGTGCCTCCGCCGGCGATCGTCACATACTCCGACAGCGGCAGCGACTTGGTCTCGCCGCTGACCACTTGCACGGGCTTCGTGCCGTCTTTCAGGGTCGGCCGCAGACCGGAGATCGCGGGGACGAAGATGAACGCCGAGGCCTCCAGACCGTCGCGGTCGGTCAGCGTGTAACGGATCAGCTGCATCTCGTCTGTGACGGTGACGCGCACCATGCCGTCGTCGAGCTCCCTGGCGCCCGTGCCGAGGTCGAGTGCGAGCCCCTCGGTCGTGCCGTCCGGGTCCTCGTCGTTCTTCAGGATGTCGATGTCAGCGGTCAGCCCCGTGCCCGTGAGATCTTCAGGACGGACGCGGTCGTCGCGCGCGACGGGCGCCAGCAAGGGCACGTCCTCGTCGACCGTGATCTGCAGCACCGCCGACGCCGTCGCACCCCGCGCATCGCGGATCGTGTACTGCAACGACGTCTCCAACGCACGATCGGGCGCATCCACGAGAACCCGGTCGCCGGAGACCCGCGCCGACAGCCCGTCGATCTCCGGGACCTCGAGTCCATCGTTCTCCTCATCGACCAGAGTGATCTTGTCACCCTCTGGATCGGAGTCGTTCGCCATCACCGGCACCGCGATCTCACGCCCAGGACGCACCACCACCGCATCCTTCACCGCATACGGCTCCTGATTGACGTCCTCCGGTGGCGCGATGCCGACCCGGATCGTCGCGGTGCTCTCCTTGCCGAGATGGTCACGCACCAGATAGGTGAAGGTGTCGACCCCGGTCGACCCGTCGAGCGCCTCATAGGTGAAGTAGTTGGCGCCGGTGGCGGTGATGCGCCCCTTCGTCGGGCTCGATGAGATGTTCAGAAGCTCGACGGAGTCGCCGTCGGCGTCGATGCCGTCGAGCGGCACCGCGATGTCGATCTCGGTGCCGCTCAGCGCTCGCGCGGTGATGTCCTTCGGGCTGGGCGCAGCGTTCGTCTCGGCGTCGACCGGCAGGATCTGCACGGTCACGTAGCCCGCGGCCTTCTGCTGGCGGGAGTCGACGGCCTCGTACGTGAGATACACCGTCTTCGCCTCGGAGCCGGCCTTGAACCGCACCGTGTCCTGCGACACGAACGCCTCGCCGTCGGCGGGGTCGACGAAGGGCTCGATCAGCTCGGGCGCGACGTGCAGGGCATCGCCGCTCGGATGCGTGTCGTTGTCGAGCACCGGGATGGTCACGACGTCGTCGGCGCGCACGTACACGATGTCGGGATTCGCGACGGGCTGGAGGATCTTGTCGGGGGCGGGGATCGGGATCACGACGACCTCGCCGTCGGCCGAACCGGTGCCGTTCGAGATCGTGTAGCTGATGCGGACCTGATCCTTGAGCGCACCCTGATCGGTGATCCGCAGCGTCTCGTGATTGAGCACGGAGACCGAGACGCCGGTGCGGTCTTCGATCGACACGGACTGGATGACCAGGACGCCGCCCGAGGGATCGATGTCGTTGGCCAGCACGCCGACGAGGACGTCTCCGCCGGTGGGGAGCAGGGTGACGTCGCGCACGGCGACGGGCGGCAGCTCGCTCGCGGCCGCGTCGAGCACGTCGACGCGGACCAGTCCCTCGCCGTTCTCGGGTCCGGCCGTGGCGAGGTACTGAACGTAGTACGTGTTCGGGACGTCGGACTCGAAGGTGAAGGTGTCGTTCGTGAAGTCGGGCAGAACCGTGGCGCCGGCGACTTCGTCGGCACGCCCGAGCCGCAGGCGCTCGCGACCGGAGCTGGTGTCGTTGGCCAGCGGGGAGACCGTGACCTGCTCGCCGACGCGGGTCACGACGTGGTCGGCGTTCGTCTTCGGCGCGGTCGACCCCTGCGGACGCACATCGAGCGAGATCGAACCCGTGTAGACCTCCCCCAGCGCGTCCGCGATCGTGACCTGAACGTCCTTGCGTCCCTGCAGGCTCGCCGTCGCCTTGTAGGTGATCTGGCCGTCGGTGGTGAAGTCGACCTCGTCGCCCGGCGCCGGCTCGACGTTCTGGAGATAGATGTCGTCGCCGTCGGGGTCGATGTAGTCGGGGAGGATGTTGTAGGAGATCGTGCCGCCGCTCTCGACCGTCAGGCTGGTCTTGCGTTTGGCCGTCGGCGCGGCGTTCACATCGCCGTCGTGCACCGCGAGGGTGACCACGGCCGTGTCCTTGCCGCCGCGGCCATCGTTCACCTCGTATGTGAACGACGCCGTGCCCGACGCCTTGGCGTCGACGGCGATCTGCAGCGAGCCGCCGTTCTGGATCGACTGCACGGTTCCGATGGAGGGCTGCTGCTCGATCAGCTCGGCGACCAGAACGTCGCCGTCCGGGTCGTTGTCGTTGTCGAGGACCGGCAGCAGCGCGGTCGCCCCTGGGCGCACGCCGAAGGCGTCGTCTCCTGCTTCCGGAGGGGTGTTCTCCGCCTTGCGATCGGGGAGCGTCGTCTCCACCGTCTCCTGGGTGGAGTCCTCTTCGTTCTCGGTCTCACCCTCGGGCGGAGTGATGTCGTTCCAGTTGTCGACCTGCTGCAGGCTCTCGTTCGCGAGCCACGCTTCGCCTCCCACCGCGTCGTTCAGCACGATGACGTCGCGGTTGACGCGGAAGGTGAGCGAGGTCGATGCCTCGGCTCCGCTGATCCGGGCGGAGACGTCGTCCTCGGATCCGGCGCATTCGCGCACGAAACGGGCGGACCCCGCCCAGGCGCCGTACGTGCAGCCGCGCAATGAGACAGGTTCGGCGGGGATGCCGGCGCCCCCTGCTTTGGTCGTGGTCGGCTCGCTGCCGTCGAGCGGCACGCTCACCAGTGCGTCGGCGGTGGCCAGCACGACCTCGCCGGATGCTGCGGACGCCCGCTGCAGCACCGCGTCCGCAGCATCCGCGATCTTCGTCCGGAACCCGCCGGGGGTGGTGACCACTCCTGCTGCCGCGTCGAGGACGACGGGCACTCGCCCGACGGCCGTGATCTTCGGGGCGATGGAGTCGTCGATGTCGCCGAGGGAGGCCGTCGAGGACGCGAGCTCCTGGCCCTCGCGGTCGACCGGGATGGTGACGACCTCGCCGCGCTCCGCGGACAGGCCGAACACGGTGCCGTCGGAGGCGACTGTCGCATCGGCCCCGGTGCCGAGGTCAGCGGCGGGTTTCGCGGATTCGATCTCGAAGGCGGCGATGCCCTTCACGGGCACGACCCAGAGCTTTCCCGACTTCTGGTCGAGGATCGCGGCCGTCTTGTCGCCGAGCGCGACCTTCGCCGACGCCGGGATGCGGCTGTTGTCACCGAGCGCGACGCGTGCGGCGTCGATTGCCGTGACCGAGGACGAGCCGCGGTCGACGAGCAGGATGTTGCTCTTGTCCTGCAGGATGTCGTAGTTCTCGCCGGTGGTCCGAAGACCTCCGTCGAGCAGGGTCGACTCGTGATTGAAGTGCCCCACGAGCACGCTCGAGGTCTTCGTGATCCATACGCCGCCGTCGTTCAGATCGACCTTGGTGGTGGGGTTGCCCTGGTATGTGATCGCCATCGTGGTGATGGCGACGGCCGCGATGGCGACTCCGGCCGTCGACGCCAGCACCTTCGGACGCGCGCGCATCCACGACAGCACCCTCATACCCGGTTCCCCCCAGGGCCACGCTCTCGGGTGCCCGCGCATGCGCGCTGAGGCACTCCACGCCCGTGCCGAGTCTAGCCGTCGGCGGTCGTGCACCCATGGGCAGTTCTGCCCATGGGTGCACGCTCGTGACGGCGTCTAGAAGTTGCCCTCCTGCGCGCTCGACGGGTTGCCGCCGATGATGTTCACGCCCTTCCGGGTGACGTAGCCGTTCCAGCAGTCGATGATCACCGATCCGTTCGAGGGGATGTCGACGGGGAACCCCGCGTTGGTCGAGAAGACCTTCCCGTCGGCGGTGCACTCGACGCGGTACGAGCCGCCCGCGAAGTTCTTGGTGTTCAGCTTGAGGTTGTAGCAGGGTCCGCCGTTCACGCTGGTGCAGCCGTTCGTCTTCGCTTCACCTCTGGTGACCCACGCCTCGGGTACCGGCTTCGAGTCGGTCACCGCCGATGCGGACACCACGTTCGACCACTGGCCGGCCTCGTCCTTGGCCTTGACCTGGATGCTGTGCGTCTCGCTGTACCCGTTGCCGAGGTTGCGGCTGCCGCTCAGACCGAGGTCCTGCCAGCCGCCGTTGTCGAGGCTGACCAGCACCTGCACGATGTTTCGGCCGTTCGGGTTCGGCGGGGACCAGGCGACCTTGACCGACGTGCCCTGGTTCGCGGCCGAGACACCCGGGTTCCGCACCGGCCCGTACGGCCGAAGCGGGGCCGAGGACGCGGACGACGCCCCCGGTTGCGATTCCTGCCCGTTCACGACCGAGTACGCCCTGACCCGGACCGTGTAGCTGGCGCCGTTGGCCGCGTTGATGCGCGTCCCGTCCCAGCTGCGGCTCCACGCGGCGCCGTTGAGGGAGTACTCGTAACGCACTTCTCCGCTTGCCGCGTTCGCCCCGTTGGTGTCTGCGACGCTGTATGTCACGGTGACGTAGCCGTCGTGCTCCTGCGCCCCGGTGATGGTCGGCGCACCCGGGCTGCCGAACGCGCGCTGCGGCGCCGACGCGGGACTCTGCGCGCTCCAGCCGGCTTTGTTGCGGGCGAGCACGGCGTATGTGTAGTCGGCCGTCGACGTCGCCACGGTCACGGTCTGGCTGAGCTGGGTGCCGGGGATGCCGGTGACGCGGTTCACGACGCTTCCGCCGCGCATCACGATGAGCTGGTACTCCGCGATCGCGTCGCCGTTCTGAGGCGCGGCGCCCCAGGTCACGGTCATCTGCGCCTGGTTGCCGACCGACGGCGCGCTGTGCGCCGCGGGCGCGGCCACCGTGCCCGGAACTCCGGCCGGGATCTCTGCGGCCGACCACCCGCTCCAGCTGGACGGCTCAGGCGCTCGGTTGACGGCCTGCACGCGAACCTGGTAGTTCGCGCCGTTCTCCAGTCCGTCCCAGGTGAGCGAGTTGCCGGTCACGCCGGTCTTCTGAGCGATTCCCGATGGCGGGGCCGGCGAGATCTCGAGCGTGTACGACTCCACCGGCGAACCAGGCGTGGTCGGCGTCACCCAGGAGACCTTGAGGCTCTTGTCGCCGAACACGAGCTTGGGCGGCTGCGGGGTGTCGGGGCGCGCATCGGGGCGGGCCACGGCCGAGGTCGCCGAGGGCTTGCCATCGCCGACGCGGTTGGTCGCCACGACCTGGAACACGTACTCGACGTTGTTCGTGAGCCCGTCGAGCGTGCACGTCGTCGAGGTGCACTTCTTCGTGTAGTTGCCCGCGACGGAGGTCACGGTGTACGAGGTGATCTCGGCGCCGTTGTTCGCCGGCGGCGACCAGGAGAGCACCACGGTGCGGTCCTGCACGCTCGACACCGTCGGGGTGCCGGGTGCCTCCGGCACACCCTGCACGGTTACGACGATGCGACCGTCGACCTCGCGGTCGGCATCCTTCGTCGCATCCTGGATGCGGTAGCGCACCACCATGGTCCCGACGAAGCTGGCATCGGGTGTGATCTTCACCTCGCTCGCGGTGAACGACACCGCGCCCGATCCCGTCTCGGACACGGCGGAGACGACCTTCAGCGGTGTCTCGGGGAACGGATTCACGTCGTTGTCGAGCACGGGCACCGTGATGGACTTGCCCTGATCGGCTTCGGGGACGGTGTCGGTGTTCGCCGTCGGCAGCGATCTGGTGGACGCGGCGACCAGCACCGCCACCGAGCCCTCGACAGGCTCGGTCGTTCCGTCGTCGATGCGCAGCTGCACGGTCGCGCTCGTCCCCTTGGGCGTGCTCGAATCGGCTTCGACGAGCAGCTTCGTGCCGTCGATGCGCGCCTTCACGCCGCCGCTCGGCTGACCGCTGACGGTGAAGCTGATGTCGTCCGCGTCCTCGGGATCGGGGTCGGTCGTGAGGGCGGCGAGATCCAGAGTCGTGGCCGGCTCTCCGGGGGCCACCTCGACCTGGCCGTTCACGAACACCGGCTGCTGGTTCTCCGGCGGCAGCACCGTGATGGGGATCGTGATGGTCGCCTTCCGACCCTCGGGATCGTCCGGACCGGTGCCGTCGGTGACCTCGAATGTCAGCGCGTCCTTGCCGAAGTACCCCGGCTTCGACGTGTAGACGAGGGTCGACTGGTCCTTGATGAGCGGCGCTCCGTCGGCGTTCACCGCGCTCACCTTCGCCGCCTCGGTGATCACGACGTCGCCACCGCCGGCGACCGTGACGTACTTCGACAGCGGAAGCTCGATCGTCTCGCCGCTCTTGACCACGACCGGCTTCGTGGACGTCGGCGTCGGGCGCAGTTCGCTCAGCGCCGGGACGAAGAGGAAGGCGGAAGCCGCCTGGTCGTCCTGATCGGTGATCGTGTAGCGGATGAGCTGACGCTCCGCGCCGACGGTCACCCTGATGGAGCGGTCGTCCTGCACGACGCCGCCGGATTCGACCGACAGATCGAGCGCGTCGACGGTGCCGTCCGGGTCCTCGTCGTTCTTGAGCACATCGACGTCGACGCGCAGGCTCTCCTTCGCGTCGGCCGCGACCACGCGATCGTCGCGCGCCGTCGGCACCTTCAGCGGCACGTCCTCGTCGACGGTGATCTGCAGCACGGCCGTCGCCGTGGCTCCCCTGGCATCGCGGATCGTGTACTGGATCGACGTGTCCATCGACGTGTTCGGCGCCTTCACCACGACACGGTCGCCCGACACGCTGGCCTCGACACCGGCATCGGGAGCGATCTCCAGCCCCTTCTTGACCAGCGAGATCGCATCGCCTTCGGGGTCGGAGTCGTTCGCGAGCACGGGAACGGCGATCGTCCGGCCCGGCCGCACGACCACCGTGTCCTTGACCGCGTAGGGCGCCTGGTTCGCCGCGTCTCCCGGCGCGATGCCGACCCTGATCGTCGCCACGCCTTCCTTGCCGAGGCGATCGCGCACGCGATAGGTGAACGAATCGACTCCGGTCGCATCCTCGAAGGCCTCGTACACGAGGTAGTTGCTGCCCACCTCGGCGACCTGGCCCTTCCCCGGTGCGCTCTCCTGACCGATGAGCTCCACGGAGTCACCGTCCGCGTCGATGCCGTCGAGCGGAACCGCGATGCGCACGGTCGACCCGCTGAGCGCGCGCACGGTGAGGTCCCTCGGCTTCGGGGCGGAGTTCGCCTCCTCGTCGATCGCGCGGACCTGGATCGTGATGTATCCGGCATCCTTCTGGCCCGCCGAGTCCACCGCCTGATAGGTCACGTAGACGGTTCCGGGTGTGTCGGACGCACGGAACCGCACGAAGTCCTGCGAGACGAAGGCTTCGCCGTCCTTCGGATCGACCAGCGGCTCGACCAGTTCGGGATCGACGTGGAGCACATCGCCGTTGGGATGCGTGTCGTTGTCGAGCACCGGAATCGTGACCACGTCGCCGGCGCGGACCACGACCTCATCGTCGTTGGCGACGGGCGGCATCAGCTGCGCCGGCCGAGGGATCGGGATCACGATCACGTCTCCCTCGGCGGTCTGCGTGCCGTTGGAGATGCGGTAGCTGATGCGCACCTGCTCATCGAGGGCACCCTGGTCGCCGATGCGCAGAGTCTCGTGATTCAGCACGGAGACCGAGATGCCGCTGTGCGGCGGCACCGTGACCGACTGGACCACGAGGATGCCGCCCGAGGGCTCCGTGTCGTTGCCGAGCACGCCGACGAGGACCTCGCCGCCCGACGGCAGCAGCGCGACGTCGCGCACCGCGATCGGCGGCAGCGCGGTCTCGGAGGGCGGCATCACATCGACTCTGACCAGACCCGGCACCGCGTTGGGACCCGCGCTGACGAGGTACTGGGCGTAGTAGACGCCTGCGGCATCCGAGCGGAACGTGAAGGAATCGTTCTGGAAGTCGGAAACGATGGTCGCTCCCGCCACCTCGTCGACCCTGACGAGACGCAGCGGCTCTCGCCCTGAGCTCGTGTCGTTGACAAGGGGCGCGACGGCGATGGTCTCACCGACGCGGGTCACGACGTGATCGGCGTTCGTCTTCGGGAGCGTGGACCCCGCCGGTCGGACGTCGAGCCGCAGCGTGCCCGTGGTGGTCTCGCCGAGTCCGTCGGACACCACGATCTGGATATCCTTGCGCCCCTGCAGGCTGGCGACCGCGCGATAGGTGACCTGGCCGTCGGTCGTGAAGTCGACCTCGTCTCCCGGGGCGGCGATCACGTCCTGCAGATACATGTCGTCGCCGTCGGGGTCGAGCCAGTCGGGCAGCACGTTGTACGAGACGGCGCCCCCTTCTTCGACGGCGAGCGCGGTCGTGCGCTGCTGCCCGGGCGCGCCGTTGACATCCCACCCGTGCACCGAGAGCTGCACCGTCGCCGACGCTTTGCCTCCTCGCCCGTCGTCGATGTCGTACTCGAACGATCCGCCGCCCGTGGTGTCTTCGTCGACCGCGATCTGCAGGGCGCCGCCGTTGTTCACGGGCTGCACGTCGCCGAGCGCGGGCTGGCTCTGCGCGAGCGCGGCGACGAGCACGTCGCCGTCGGCGTCGGTGTCGTTGTCGAGCACCGGGAGCATCGTCGTGCGTCCAGGACGGACGCCGAAGTCGTCGTCCTCAGCGACGGGGACCGTGTTCTGCTCACTGCGCTCGGGGAGTGTGGTCTCCACCGTCTCCTCGGTGGTGTCCTCCTGGTTCTCCGACTCGCCCTCCGGAGGGACGATGTCGTCCCAGTTGTCGACCCGCTGCAGACTCTGGTTGGGCAGCCATGCCGCTCCGCCGACGGTGTCGTTCAGCACGATCACGTCCCGGTTCACACGGAAGACCAGGCGCTTCGAGCCCTCGGCATCCGGGATCTGCTGGTTCACGTCGTTCGTGTCGCCCTCGCACTCCCGCACGAAGGTCGCCGATCCGGCCCAGGCGCCGTAGGCGCAGCCGCGGAGCCACACCGGCGCCGCCGGCGCCCCCGTGCCGCCGACATCCGTCGTCGTCGGCTCGCGGCCGTCGAGCGGGATGCTCAGAAGCGAGGATGCCGTGGCCACGGACACCGAGCCCGTCTGCGCCGACGGCTGCTGCAGCACCGCGCCATCGGCGTCGGGGATCTCGGTGCGGATGCCGCCGGGGGCGAGGACGACCCCCGCCGCGGAATCCAGCACCACGGGAGTGCTGCCGACCGCGGTGATCGACGCCGTCTCGGAATCGTCGATCTCTCCGATGGAGGACGTGGAGGGCTCCAGCCCCTCGCCTTCGTTGTCGACGGGAACCGTGACGACCTCGCCGCGCGCCGAGGAGAGCCCGAACACGGTGCCGTCCTTCGCCACGGTGACGTCGGCGTCCGCGCCGAGTTCAGCAGTGGGATCGGCGGCCTTGATCTCGAACGACGAGAGCCCCTTGATCGGCACGACCCACAGATCGCCGGATTTGCGGTCCAGGACGGCAGCGGTCTGATTCCCGAGCGCGACCTTCGCCGAGCCGGGGATCGCGGTCGAATCCGCCAGTGTGACGTGCGCGGGGTCGACGACCGTCGCGGTGGCGGCGTCGGTGTCGACGACGACGACGTTCGCGGCATCCTGAAGGATGTCGAAGCTGTCGGTGCCGTTGCGCAGCCCGCCGTCGAGAAGTGCGGACTCGTAGTTGAAATGCCCGACGAGCAGGCTCGAGGTCTTGGTGATCCACACGCCGCCGTCGTTCAGGTCGACCTTGGTGGTGGGATTGCCCTGGTAGGAGAAGGCCAACGTGGTGATCGCGACGACGCCTGCGACGACGCCCGCCGCCGACGCCAGCGTCTTCGGCCGCGCGCGCATTCGCGAAAAGACCTTCATCTGGTGATACTCCCCCGGGGTTGTTGCTCGCCGCGCCGGCTCCGAGCCGACGACGCACCCGGCGAGTCTAGTTGTCGCGGACTGAACCGACGATGGGCAGACCTGCCCATCCCGCCCTCAGTCGCGGAGGAACGGGAGCGCGAGCACCGGGCGGTGCACAGCACGGTCGGAGACCACGCACCCGCGGATCATGGTGACCAGGCAGTAGACCCCGATGCCGAGCAGAAGGAGCACCGGGATGCCGATCCAGCCCGACGGCGCACTCCGATAGGCGCCGTACGACTCCTCATATGAAGAGATCGACGTCGCGATGCCGACGATCACGATCAGCGCATACGAGACGATCACGTACAGCAGGAAGCTGAGGGCCCAGTTCGCCGCCCAGCGCGCGTTCTCGCGGACGATCGGGAGGGGTGATCGACGCGCGCTCGAGCGTTGCACGAGCGAGACGATCACCGTCACGAGGGCGCCGACGTAGGGCACGAAGACGAGGAACTGCAGGCCCCAGAACTTTCGACCGCTGGGCACGACGTAGCCGTATGCGGGATAGCCGGGCGAGATCGGGTATCCGCCTTGCGCCATCGGGTAGCCCTGCGGCGTCGGGTAGCCCTGGGCGGGGTATCCGCCCTGTGCGCTCGGGTAACCCGGCGCCGGGTAGCCGCCCTGCGCGTTGGGGTAGCTCGGCGCGGGGTAGCCGCCCTGCGCCGTCGGGTAGCCCGGTGCGGGTGCCGGATGCAGAGGTGCGGGGCCGGCGGAGTGGCCGGGGTTCAGAGGAGCGAGCGGCAGGCTCTGCCCCGGTGGCACCGCGGGAGGAGCCGTCGGCTCGTAGGCGGATGCCGATCTCGGCTGCTGCGGATACTGCGCGTCGGACATGACTCTCCCCCGGCCAGTCGGGCTCCCCCTGAGTCCCGACGCTCCCATCCTCGCACGATCGAGGGCGCGCGATTCCGTCGCGTGGGAAGGCAGCCGCAGAGGCGCTCGAGCTCCGGTCCGAACTGCTGATGGATGAGGGGACACAGGCGACTGCCCCCTTCCTTTATTCGTACTTATGTTCTAAACTTGAGGCATGGCCTCCCTGGATGACGAGTTCGCGTTGCGGCAGACGCTGCTCGACGACTGGCTCGAGGCGCGCCGCCAGATCGCGGTCTTGGAGGCGCGGGCGTCCGATCTTCTTGCCGCCCGGTTGCGGGTGTACGACGCGGACGTGCAGGGTGACGGGTTCCACCGTGACGCGATGCACCGGTCGATGATCGCGGAGTACTCCGCCTCCGGCCGCATCGCGCAGGGCACAGTCGAGCGGGCGTTCGTCGACGCGTTCTTCCTTCAGCGGGACTACCCCGAGGTCGTGGCATCCTTCACGCGCGGACAGGTGACGGCGGCGCACGTTCACGAGATCATCTCGGCCGGGTTCGCTGTGCGCGACGCGATCGACGACGGGCGAGCGGATGCGGGCCTGCATCACATGTACGAGGCGGCCGCTCTCGTCGTCGCCGAAACCGCGACCCCGGCGCGAACGAAGGCACAGGTGCGTCAGATCGCAGCCGCCCTTGCCGGCGTCGGCGTCACCGAGCGGCATCGGCGCGCGCAGAGCGAGCGGACCGTGACGATGACGAGCGTGGGCGACGGTCTCGCGCTGCTGCAGCTCGTGCTGCCCGAGCACCTCGCAGTCGCGATCCTCGACCGACTGACTCAGGTCGCTCAGCATCTGATGAGCACCCGTGACGACTCCGACCCGGTGCTCGACCTCGACGTCCTCGACCGCGGTGACGACCCTGTGCGCCCAGAGAACCTCGACGCCGCCGACCCTGGCTGGGACGACATGGCCATCTTCGGCGAGTCCGACACGTTCACCACCGACCCGCTCGTTGACCCCCTCACCGACGACGCGTCACCCGACTGGGAGCATCCTCGGATCGATGACCGCGGAATCGACGCGGTGCGCGCCGATCTCGCCACCGACCTCCTCCTCGGCGCCGCCCCGACCACCGTGACCGGCACGGCGATCGAGAACATTCGCGGGCGGGTGCAGGTCACCCTGTCTGCGACGACCCTCGCCGACCACGACGACCGCCCCGCGGAGCTCGACGGGCATGGGCCCCTGCAGCCCGACGCCGCCCGCGACTTCGCCGGGCACGCCGACACCTGGTCGCGACTGTTCCTCTCCCCGACCGGGATGCTCGTCGAGACCGACGCGTACACACCGACCGCCGCGATGAAACGGTTCCTGCGTGCCCGCGACCCGCATTGCCGATTCCCCGGATGCCGGATGCCGGTGCACCGCTGCCAGATCGACCACAATCACGATCATGCTCTCGGCGGCAGAACCCGGCTCGACAACCTCTCGGCGTTCTGCGTCGGCCATCACACGCTGAAACACCCCGACCTCGATGAGCGGCACCGATGGACAGCGCGGCAGCTCCCCGGCGGAGAAGTGCAGTGGACCAGCCCTCTCGGTCGCGCGTACGTCGACCCGCCGCCCCGGCGAGTGATGTTCGTCTGACCGATCACGCACCGGGTTCAGCGATCACGCACCGGGTTCAGCGTTCACGCACCGGGTTCAGCGTTCACGCTATGGCGCGGGGCACCCTCCCTCGACCTGCGTGCGGACCGCGATTCAGAGGAAGCGCGATTCAGAGGAGGACGGTGAATCCGAGGAGCACCAGGCCGACGACCGACACGACGCAGGCCCCCGACACGGCAGCGACGGCATACAGGCTGCGCCGGCGTGCGGCTTTCGCCACCGAGACCCTGTCGGCGTCGATCACGCGGGTCGGAGCGATGTCTCCAGGAGACGCAGGAGGACGGTGCGGTGTGCGCGGCGCTGCACGAGGCTTGTAGATGGCCGGGGGCATCTCCACGTCGGCAGCCGGAGGACGGCTCACCGTGTCGTAGAGCTCTTCGTCGTCCTCTGCGCGCTCCGGCGGAGCATCCGTCCGTCGGCGCCTCTCGACCGCGACCGTGCGGTCCTCGACGGAAACCTCGTCAGCCGTCAGATCTGGTCGACGCCGCCGCTCCACCGCGACGGTGCGATCGTCGATCATGTGCGTGTGTTCATCGAGGTCGTCGTCGGACTCGGAATCGTCTGCGCCGCCGCGACGCCGACGACCCATCACGACGGTGTGATCCTCGACCAGGGGCGAATCCTCGTCGACGTCGTCATCGGACTCGGAATCCACGGCACGCCGGCGTCGACCCATCACCACCGTGCGGTCCTCGACCAGGGGCGAATCCTCGTCGAGGTCGTCGTCAGACTCAGAATCCACGGCACGCCGGCGTCGACCCATCACGACGGTGCGGTCCTCGACCATCGGCGCGTTCTCGTCGGCGCCGTCCCCTGCGACGGCCTCGGCGCCGGCATCCGCTGGGATCGGCCCCTCGCCCGCCTGGCTGCGCCGACGCACCCGGCGGGTGAGTCTCACCGTCGCCTCGGGGATGTCGTCGTCGGAGTCCATCAGCCGCGCCTCCTCACGGGGACCGTGGTGCCTTCGAGCATGGTCGACGTGTGCACCGCCGAGGAGGACTGGCGGCTGTCGGTGGAGTCCTGCAGACCGCCCGCTATTCCTCCCGAGACGACGTCGACCACGACGACCGAGATGTTGTCGCGCCCGCCCGCCTGCTTGGCCCGGCGCACGAGGGCGGCAGCCGCGGTCTCGGGACGTCCGCACATGGTCAGAGTCGCCCTGATGCCCTCGTCGCTGACCTCGCCGCTCAGCCCGTCGGAGCAGATCAGCAGCCGCTCGCCGTTCACGACCGGCACCAGCCAGCTGTCGGCCATGTTGTCGTCGGCGCCGATCGCCCGTGTGATGACGTTGCGCTGCGGAAAGGTCGCGAGATCCTCAGCACGCAGCTCGCCCGCGTCGACGAGCTCCTGACCCAGCGAATGGTCGATCGTGAGCTGCTCGAGCTCGTTGCCGTGATGACGATAGACACGCGAATCGCCGACGTTGAACACCAGCCAGTGCGGCACCTCCTCGTACTCGACGAGGGCGACGGCCGCGACCGTGCTTCCGGCGCCGCGCGAATGCTGGGCCGAGATCGTCGACACCGCCTCGTTCGCGCGGGCGAGTGCGGCGCCGATCTCGGCCGTCGACACCCGCGTGCCTGCCAGCGGCGCGAATGCGGCGACCACGGCCTGGCTGGCCTTGTCTCCTGCCGCGTGCCCGCCCATGCCGTCGGCGACGAGGAAGACGGGCGACTCCGCGAACACCGAGTCCTCGTTGACGGCGCGCTTCAAGCCGAGATCGCTGAGCGCTGCGACGTTGAGGACGACGGATGCGAGTGTCACGAACCGGACTCCACCGCGACGTGCATGCCGACTTCACCGAGCACGAACCGCCCGGCTCCGGTCACGCTCTCACCGGCGTCGAGCAGGGTCTCGGCGCCGTCATCGGCGACGACCACGACGCCGTTGGTCGAGTGCAGGTCGGTGAGACGCCACTCTTCGCCCTGCACGACGAGACGCGCGTGAGTCTTCGACAGAGTGCGCGTCTTGTCGGGGATCGACAGACGCTGCTCGCCCGGCTCGCCCTCGGGGTTGCGGCCGATCACGATGCTCGTCGCCGAGAGGGCGAAGGTGCGCCCGTCGTCGAGAACGAGCACCCGACGAGGACCGCGGCTGCGATGCACGACGACCGTCGCCTCGATGTCGTCGTCAGCGGTCGCGGGTTCGGGCGCCGCCGCGGCGACGGGAACCTGGGGCTCGGGAACCGGCAGCACCACCGGGACGGGCTTGATCGACGCCGCACGGTCGGCGCGGGTTCCCAGGCCCGAGCCGCGAAGACGCTGCGGCTCGGCGAAGGAATCGGATGCCAGGGATTCGGGAGCGCCCTCAGGGGCGGATGCCGGCGCCACCGGCGGCTCGTCGCCGGCGGCTCCGCCGTCGTATGCGGGCGGAGCAGGCGCCTCGGCTGCGGAGGGGACCGGCCCGAGAGCGGCCGAGGGAGCTGACGCGTCGGGGGCCGCCGGTGATTCGGGCGCGATGGGTGCCGATACCAGCGGCTCCTGCTGCGGCGCCGCGGGAGGAGTCGACGTCGCGCCGGGATCGGCAGGCTGAGCGACGCCAGCCGGCTCAGCGGGTGCGACCGGCTGAGCGGGTGTGACCGGCTGAGCGGGTGCGACGGACTGAGCGGGTGCGACCGACTCTGCGGGCGGCGCCGGAGTCTCGAACGGGGCAGGCCAGGCGGGCTGGGCCGGAGCCGGCTCGGCGGGAGCCGGGTGGGCCGGAGCCGCGGGCGAGGCCGGCCAGGTCGGCTCAGCAGGAGCAGGCTCAGCAGGAGCAGGCTCAGCAGGAACCGGGAAGTACGGATCATGCGGAGCGACCGGCTGCACGGGAGAGACGGGCGGCGTCGGCTCGGCGGGCTGAACCGGCGCAGCAGGCGGGGCCGGCTGAGACGGTTCCACCGGCTGATACGGCACGCTGGGCTCGACGGGCTGCACAGGCCCCACCGGCGCCGCCTGAGCAGCAGGCTCCACCGGCACGACGGGCTTCTGCGGCTCGGCCTCGACCGTTGCGGACGGCACGTGGGGGGCGACGCCGGGCACGGAGTCGATCAGGCCCTGTGAAATGGGCAGAGGCGCCGGCTGCGGGGGAGCCGGCTGCTCGAAGGCGGGAGACGGAAGCCCGGTGGCCGCATCGACCGTCGAGGCGCTCGTGCGGTTCAGCGCCGGGATGGTCACATCAGGCGCAGCGGCATCCGAATACCTCGGATCGACGTAGGCCGCCGGACCGGATCCCGGTGCCGGTGGCTGCGGAACGAAGCCCTGCGGGGCGAATGCGCCCGGCGCCGCGGGCTGCGCCGGTGCGAAAGAGCCCGGAGCGGGTGCGAAGGATGCAGGACCAGGAGCGGCGCCCGCATGCGGGATCGGCGCGGCGAGGAAGCCCTGGCCTGAGGGCGCACCGGCGGCGCGCGCAGCATCCGTTCCCACCCGACGAGGACCGTGGAGGCCTGCGAGCCGGTCGCCCTCGGGATACGGCGGGGCGCCCCACGCGAGCAGCGTCGCCCACACCGGCGGCAGCAGCACCGCGAGCACGGTGAATCCCGCACCGCGGCCGAACCGCTTGTTGATGTCGTGGGTCGCGAGAACCTTGAGGTACAGACCGTACAGCTGAACGATCGGAATGAAGTAGAACACGACGTTCCAGGCGGGCCGACCGCCGATCTGCAGGATGGTCGCCTCGTTGAGAACGGGAACCCAACCCTTCCAGGCGTCCTGCTCGAGCTTCGGGAAGAGCTTCGACAGGGCGAACGCGTACCAGACGTACACGCCGAGCCCGATGAGTGCGGTCACGCCCGTGACGACGGCCGATGCCGCGACGAGGTCGGGGGCAGTGACCTCTGCCAGGAACCTGGGGTCTGCGACCGCGATCATGCGTCCTCCTCCTGCCGGCGGGCACCGGCCAATGCGAGCGTACCGAGTGCCAGGTGGCGGCTCCCGAACGCGATCCTCCGTGTCGGCGCGATCCTGGCCACGAACGACCTCAGGCGCAGCCGTGACCGCAGAGCGGCCCATCGGCTCTGGTCGGCGCGCAGCGCCTCGCGTTCCTCGTCGACGACGCTCCAGGCGTGATCGGCGTCATCCTCACCGGGCGGATGCGCGGCGAAGACGGCCTGGTCGACGGCTCGTGCGAGACGCTCTGCGGCGGGACGCTCGACGGTGCGGGCGCTCTGCACCCTGGTGCCCTCGGTCGAGATCGGGATCTCGTGGTCGAGATACACGTCGGTGAGCTCTTCCCACGCTCCCACCAGACGCACTTCCGGGTCCGCCGCGGTGCGACGAGCTTTGCTGCGCAGAGCCTTGACCACGAGCACCACGATCAGCGGAAGCAGCAGCAGAGCGAGCGCGAGCAGGCTGAGGCCGACGATGCGCGCGATGAACAGCACGACCGCGAGCGCGTCGGAGGCGACCGGCTCGGGCGGCACCTCTCCGTCATGCGAGTCGCTCTGCGCCTGCGGCGGGTCGAGAGCCTCCGAATGCGGCTGCTCGGGCACCGTCGGGTGCTCGGGCAGCTGCTCGCCCTCCGTGATCAGACTCGGAAGCTGCGAGTACTGCGGGGTGACGTCGACCGCGGCCCATTCTCCGCCTGACGCGCGCACCTCGACCCATGCGGTCATGTTCGCCCCGGTGCACTCGGTGTCGCAGGCGGGCACACCCGGCACCTCATCAGCCGCCGGGAGGCGCGCGCCGAGGACGACGCGCGATTCCAGACCCCACAGCTGTGCGAGCAGGGCGGCCGCGGTGGCGAACTGCTCGTCGTCGCCGACGGCCGCGACGAGCATCTCGGGCGTCGCATCTGCGCCGGCCCTGCGCTGCTGGTCGACCAGCGACGTGAAGAGCTCCTCGATCCGCGCCGTGGAGTGTCCGGCGTAGCTGGGGGCGAACGAGTAGCCCTCCGACGCCTTCAGTGCGGCGATCCACGTCGCCGCCGCCTCGTCGTCGAGCAGCGCGTGCGAGAGATAGCCGCGGGCGCGGAGCCTCTCGATCAGCTCCAGGAAACCGGCTCCTGTGCGCGGAAGCTCCTGCATGTCCGCCCACTCCGCGAGGGCGGGATGATCATCGGCGTCGAGCAGCGACTCCCCTCCCTGCACGTCGGTCAGCGAAGCGGACTTGCCCGGGGCGTCGACGAGCACACTGTAGCGGTCGCCCGGCACGAGGCCTGCTCCCGCGCCTGAGGTCTCGGCGATCGTGATCGCGGTGTCTCCGTCGGCATCCACGTGGAAGCCGTCGGCCAGTTCGTCGGCACGCGAACCCGAGAACGTGGGCGCCTGTGCGAGCCCCGATGGGGTCGGCACCCAGATCCCGCTGTACGCGTCGCCCACCGTGATGCCGAGCTGCACTCGGCCATCGCCGGGGGCCGCGGCACGCGGCAGTCGGGTGAACCGGTCGTCTGCGGCGATGTGGAAGTCCTGGCCGTCGAAGGCGTCGAGGGTCGCGATCCTGATGCGCTCGATGGAACCGGGGTCGCCGTCGATCCTCACGACCGTCTCGTCGGCGCGCTCGGCCGTGAACCACGACCGGTACTCGCCGAGAGGACTCGACTGCTGCTGCACGACGATCATCGGCTCGACCTCGTCGCGCAGCACCGAGCGATCGTGCCAGCCCGCTGCCGCGGGGGCGATCGCGAGACCGGCCACCAACGCGACGACGATGAGCGCACCCGACAGCAGATGGCGGCGGATGCTGAGCCACACCGGCGCCGCCCGCCGCGTGATGTTGTGCGCGGCGACGGCGCGCAGCGCCCGCGCGCGCCGGAGGCGGGACGCCCCGACCAGGAAGACCAGGGCGATGACGAAGACCGCGACGCCGATGACCCACTCGCGCGGAGACGGAAGCGTGAACCCGAGCAGCACGACAGGGGCGCTGGTGCCGGTGGCGCCGAACGCGATGCCGAACACGCTCATGGCCGACACCACGATCACGGCGAACGTGGAGCGCCTGCTGCTGCGGCCGAGCACGAGAAGGCTCGCGATGAAGGCGCCGAACAGCACGACGACGAGGAACGGGATGAGCACCGCCTGATACTCGCCCAGCGGCGGATTCAGCGTCAGGATCTGCTTCCAGCCCAGCACGATGCCCAGTACGGCGTCGCGCAGCCCGCCGAAGAACGCGCCCGGCGACGACAGCGCGGAGGGGATGGCGAGCGGCACGGCGACGACGACATAGGCGACCGCGGCGAGCAGCGCGGCGAGCAGCGTGCCCCAGCGCAGCACCCGGGCGACGACGGCCGCGGCGATGCCGACGAGCCCTCCCACGATGCCGACGACGATCGCGCGCGGCGCGTCGTACACGGGCCAGGCCGCGAGCGTCGCGAGCACGACGCCGGCGAAGACGTAGCCGAGGCCCCACAGATTCAGCACGCTGAACAGGGAATCCTGCTCGCGTCGAGCCGCCGTGCCGCTCATTTCAGGACTCCGCGAGCGAGCATCTGCGGCAGGTCTCCGAGAGCGCCGAGCGTCATCACCACGAGCTCCCGCGCGCTGCGCAGGGTCGGCTCCTGGCCGAGCTCGGAGCGCACGGCGACCGCCTCCACGGCGGCCGGCAGCGAGATCGCCGCCATCCTCAGGCGATCCAGAGGCATGAGCGAACCCGTCATCAGGAACGCGATCGACAGGTCGGGGTAGGACTGGACCGTGAGCTTCGTCACGGATTCGAGGCGCATCACGTTGTCGGCGGCGTCGACGCCGCTCGTCGCGTCCAGGAGCGCCTTCGGGGTCACGGTCGGCAGCGTGCTGATCGACAGCACCTCGGCTCGTGCGTGCTCAGGGATCTCGTTGCTCACGACGAACAGCACGTCGCGACCCTCGGTGACGCCCTGCAGGGCGAGAGACGCCGCGGCGCTCACGGTCGTCTCGAACTCGTCATCGCTGTCGTACGACGACGCGGCGAGATCGAGGATGATCGCGATCCGCGCATGGCGCGACTCCTCGTACTGCCGCACCATGAGCTTGCCGGTCTTGGCGGTCGACTTCCAGTGCACGTGGCGCTGCGAGTCGCCCACCACGTACTCCCGCACGGCGTGGAACGAGAGGTCGGCGTCGACGAGCACCGAGCTCGGGGTTCCTTCGAGATCGCGGATGAGCCCCGCGCTCGTGCTGGGGATGCGGACGGTCACCGGATGCACGTGGATGCGCTGCACCTCGGGCCAGCTCAACTCGCGGCGGAGGATGCCGATGGGGTCGCCGCGCGTGATGGTCATAGGGCCCACGTCGATGATGCCGCGGCGATGCGCCGCGATCGTGAGCTCCTCGCGGTGGTGCCCTTCGGGTCGCAGCAGCGGGACGTGCGCCTCGACCAGCCCCTCGCCCACCGGCACGTCGACGACGCCCGGCAGCGCGAGGCGCGAGCCGTTGTTGCGCACGTCGAGCACGGCCCCGATGTCGGTGCCGGCGACCACGCGGTCGCGGCCGAGTGCGAGTTCGATGCGGTAGTCGTGCTCACCGAGGATGAACGGGATGCAGACCACGAGCAGCACGAAGGCGATCGCCGCCACCGCCCATGCCTCGACCCAGCCGAACAGCAGACCACAGACCAGGCCCAGCACCAGCGCCGCAGAGACCAGGACGCCTGCGGCGGTGACGGTCTCGCCGATCCAGGCGTACACGCGACGAAGCATCCGTCCGGTGCGGCGCAGCATCCTGCGCGTGCCGAACACCGCGCCGCGGACCGGTCCGCGGCGCGTGCGGTCGTATCGCGTCACCGTCGACGTCCGGGTCGAGGTGCTCGTCCCGGCGGCGGTGCGCGTGATACGCGATTCGGTGCTGTAGCTCACGCAGTCCCGTTCTCACGGGGCGGTTCGACGTCGAGCAGGATCTGCCCCACGACGGCCACGGCCGTGACGCCGTCGAACTCGGCCTCCGGCTCGAGGACGAGGCGGTGCGCGAGGGCTGTGACCGCGAGGTCGCGCACGTCGTCGGGCGTCACGAAGGTGCGACCCGATTTCGCGGCCCAGGTCATCACGAGACGCGAGAGCGCCAGGGCTCCGCGCACGCTCACGCCCAGGCGCACCTCGGAGGCGCGACGGGTGGCGTCGACGATGCGCATGATGTAGTCGGAGATCAGCGGGTTCACGTACACCTCGCGGGCCATCTCGGCCATCGTGAGGATCGTGTCGGTGCCGGCGATGCCCTTGAGCGGCGGCTTCACGGTCGCCGCCCCCTGCAGGATGCGCATGGTCGCGGCGTCGTCGGGGTAGCCGATCGAGGTCTTGATCATGAAGCGGTCGAGCTGCGCCTCGGGCAGGCGGTAGGTGCCGCCCTGCTCGATCGGGTTCTGGGTGGCCATCACGAGGAACGGCGATCCGACGGGGCGCGAGACGCCGTCGACCGTGACCGTGCCCTCTTCCATGACCTCAAGCAGCGCCGACTGCGTCTTCGGCGATGCGCGGTTGATCTCGTCGGCGAGCACGATGTTGGCGAAGATCGGCCCCGCGTGGAACTCGAAGGTGCCCTGCTTCTGGTCGTACACCGTGATGCCGGTGACGTCTCCGGGAAGCAGGTCGGGCGTGAACTGGATGCGCGAGCTGACGCCGTCGATCGTCTGCCCGATCGACCGCGCGAGCGCGGTCTTGCCGGTGCCGGGGAAGTCCTCGAGCAGCACGTGGCCCCCGGTCACGGCCGCGGCGAGCACCAGCTCGACGACGTGGCGCTTGCCGAGGATGGCCTGCTCGACGTTGCCGGCGAGGATCGAGAACGTCTCGGCGAACCAGGCCGCCTGCTCTTTCGCGATGGTCATGAGATCCGGGCTTCCTTTCGGATCGGATGCTGCGCGCTCAGCACAGGTTCATCCGATGTGTGATGGTCGACAGGGTGTTGTAGGCGCCGGTGAAGTCGATCTTCACGTCGTAGACGCCGATCGTGTCGGGAACGGCGGTCCTTGAGAAGCTGTACGAGCCGCTCGCGGCCGCCGAGACGTTCACCGCGCTCTGCTGGTCCACCAGCGGCAGGCAGGCGTCGAACGTCACCTTCACGGTGGTGGGGGCGGTGGCCGCCGTGATCGGCGCCGTCCCCGAGCATTTGTCGGGTTCGGAGTTGTTGCACGCCTTGACGCTGATCTGCCCCGGTGCCGAGTCCGACGAGAGGGTGAAATCTGTGCGCCAGGTGCCGTACAGCAGGTACCACGGCGTGAATTCCGCCTCGACCGTCGGCGAGGGCGCCGAGGCCAGCCCGTAGGTGTACGTGCTGCCGTTCTGCTGCGGAGAGGTCGCCACGGAGTACGTGGTGTTGCCGCCGGGGCCGCTGACCGAGGTGAAGGTGAACACGGTGGTCGTGTTCGACTCGCCGACGCCGAAGCCGTTCGACACGCAGGCTTTGACGTTGTAGCGCTTGTACTGCTCGAGATTGCCGATCGACGGGGAGTCAGAGGTCACGCCGCCGCTGACAGTCAGTCCGCCGCTGCCGTTGTCCGAGCAGGTCACGTTCCCCGATCGCCATGCGACGTAGACCACGTTGAGCGGCTGCGTGCTGCCGTTGCTCTGTGCGGCGATCCCCGAGACGTTGACCGACGTGTTCGACACGGGTTGCGCGCTCGGCGACCGCGGGTCGAAGTAGGGAGCGCCAGCGACCTGCACGGAGACGGGGAAGGCGCCGCCCTCGTTGCCGATGTTGCCCGCGGGCGGCTGGAACTGGCTGATCGGCACGATCGTGACCGACTGGCCGCCGGGGCTCAGCACGATGTCTGCCGTGGTCGTCGGCCCCTGACGCTGGATGATCTCGCCGGTCTCCTGCACGCGGAACGACGCCGCGTCGTTCGACGACGTGATCGACAGGGCCGCGACGCCCCGCGTGGTGTCGGTGACGCCGGGGCGATAGACGGGAGTCGCGGTGACGTTCGTCACCTCGGGGGGCGCATATGCCCAGCTCGTGTGCGCCGAGGTGGGCGCCGAGGCACCCACGGAGTTCACGGCGACCGCGGTGAAGCTGTGCGGCGCGCCGGTGACGAGTCCGCTCACGGTGCACTGGTACACGGCGCCGGACGCCGAGCACGAGGCGTTCGCGGGGGCGCCGTCCTGCATGATCGTCACCGAGGTGACGGCGGGGTGCGCGTTCGCGGCTTCACCGAGCGGCACCTCCAGAACGACCGTGGTCCGCGTGTAGCCGACAGTCGTCACGCTGGCAGGCGCCTGCGGATAACCCTGCAGATCGAGCGTGAGGGACCCGGCGCCTGTGCGATCCTGCGCATCCGCGACGACGAACGGGAAGATGCACTGACCGCCGGGTGCCTTGCCGCCACCGGGCCAGCTCACCGAGATCGCGCTCTCTCCCGATGCGGAGGCGGTCGCGACGTCGCAGCGCGAGCCCTCGCCGAGCGAGACCAGAGTGAGGCCGGCCCCCGGCTTGCCCTGGAACGGGTCGTACTCGCCGGCCACGCCGACGACCTCGATCGAGCAGTTCGCGCTCGTCACGACGCACTGACGCGTCAGCGTCGCGCCGCGGGGAGCGTCGGGCGGTGCGATCCCGACGACGACGCGCAGGGATGCAGAGGCTCCGCCGAAGGCGGTCAGGGTCACGTCCACGTCTTCACGCGTGCCCGGCTTCGCATCGGCGTTCGCGAGGATCGACACCGACGAGCCGTTCTGCGTGACCGTGAAGGAGGAGCCGGCGTAGACGATGCCGAAGTCGAGGGATTTCGGGTCGCCTTCGCGACCGCCCTCCCAGGAGGTCATGGTCGAGTACAGGTCGACGGTCTCGGTCTCACCCGGCGCCACGGTGTGCGAGATCGAGGTGAGCACGACCTGCGGGGCGGCTGGGCGGATGCCGATCGGCACCTCGACGTACGACCAGCGCTGCTGGCCCTGCAGCCGCACCTGCACGAGACAGGTGTCGGACCAGGGCGCGTCGGCGCCTGCCGAGTACTCGACCGACAGCTTTCCCTCCGCGGTGCAGCCTGCGGCGGCGCGCTGCACGGTGAACTCCCCGGTCGCGAGCTCGACCCGGTCGGACGAGGGGAGGTCGAGGTAGTCGATCACGTCGAACGCCTTGGACTTCTCCTCGTCGACCACGACGGGAGTGACCCCCGGCTTCAGCTGCACGCGCAGATCGTCGAACGGCGGGATGCGCAGGAAGCCGTAGGCGACCACCTCTCGACCGCCTTCGGCCGTGCCGGTCAGCTGGAACGGGATCAGAGCGCCCTCCGCGGGCGCTTCACCGACGATACGACTGCCGTTCACGGTGAAGCCCGGCTGCTCGCCCCACAGGCTGAGCCGGAGCGACCCGGTGTCGCCCGAGGTCCACTGCACCCGGTCGGTGACGACATCGAGACCACCGTCGCCCAGCTCTCCCCTGGTGCGTGCGGTGAGAACGGTGTCGGCGACGGTAGGCTGGTCGGTCACGGCGTCTTCGGTGACCGTGACCACGACGAGGCCCTGCGAGGTGCTCTGCGTGCGGGTCGAGCGCACGGTGTAGATGTACGAGTTCGTGCCTTCGGTCTCACCCGCCCGCAGCACGACCCTGCCGTCGTCGAGCGAGGTGCTGTCGTCGATGAGCGCCTTCAGCCGCTCGAAGTCGGGGTTGCCTTCGACCTGCGGCGCGTTCGGCACGAGCTCGATCAGCTCGAGGTCGCCCTGGGCCGGGTCGAGGTCGTTGGCACGCGGGTCGAGGATGACGGGCGTCGACGAACCGGCCTGCACCCGCACGTAGTCGCTGTAGGTCACGGGAGCCGCGTCGTCGACCTTGCCGTCGAGCACGCCGATGCGCACCTGCCCCGTGCCCTCTTCGCCCCCGGGGTCGCGAACCGTGTAGCTGAACGCCACCTGGCCGCCCTCGACGCCCGCAGCGGGCGCGCGGTACACGATCGCGTCGCCGGCGGCGGTGACGGTGGCGGTTCCCTGTCCCTTGCCCGGCTGGGCGACGTCCGACAGCACGACGCTGTCGCCATCTGCATCCATCCCGGTCGTCGGCACCGTGAGCGTGACGGTCTGCCCGCTGAGCACGCGACCGGTGAGACCGGTGGGCGTGGGTGCGCGGTTGGTCCCGGGCGGAACGACCGTCACGGTGACCGTTCCGTTGTCGGAGAGCGAGGGATTGCGCTCGAGGGACACGGCGTAGGTGAGGCGATAGGTGCCAGGCGTGCTCGGGGCGAGATAGCGCAGGCTGTTGCCGTCGGCGAAGACCAGCTCGTCGGGCTGACCCGAACCGATGACCTCGGGTTGCACGATGAGCGCCTCGCCGCGCGGGGCGACGTCGTTCGCAGCGACGTCGATGCGCGCGAGGGAGCCGGCCCGCACGGTGATCGCATCGGGGAAGATGATCGGACGTGTGACGGATGACGGCGGCGCGAGGAAGACCGTCACTGTGCCCTTCACCGCGGCGCCTGCGCCGTCGGCGACCGTGACACCGGCCGTGCCAATCACTCCCGACTCGCCGTTCTCGGTCGTGCCGCTCACGCGGATGCTCTCGTTGCCGACGATGCCGACGTTGAGGCGCGACGTCGAGCTCGACGCCTCCGAGATGATCAGCACGCGTCCGCTGGTGTTCTGCACGGCTCGCAGCACGTCGACCGTGGTGTCCTCGCCCTCGCGCACGAACGCCGTGAGCGGCGCCATAGCCAGAGCCGACGAGCCGTCCACCGCCGTGATGCGGATCACGGCCGATTTCTCGGCCTGCGTCGTGACGTCCTGCGCGGTGTAGGTGACGATGTACTGGCCCGGTACGGCGACCGTGACGTCGACCGTGCCCGCAGCGGTGTTCGGCGACACCTCGAGTCCCTCGGCGGCCGCAGCGGTCTGCACGGCGTCGAGCAGACGGTACGTGCCGGATCCGCCGGAGAGGTGGTCGGCGATGTCGATCGACTGGGGCTCATCGATGCGCACGGTGAGGGCGACGGGAGCCGCCACCATCGTCGGGCTGCCGGTGACGCGCACTTCGATGGTCTTCTCGGCTGTGGCGCCGTGCGAGTCCTGCACGATGATCGTGATCGCGATCGCGGCGTCGGAGGCGTTCGGATCGGTGTGGCGGATCGCCACGCGCCCGTCAGCCATCGGCACGACCATCACGGGTGCCGCGGAGTCGGTCTCGTAGGCGTCGCTGAGGACGAACGGGTCGCCCTCGGGATCGACCCAGCCCGCGAGCGCCGAGACGATCGTGCTGCCACCGGGAAGCAGCTGAGGCGCTGGCCACTCCTGCTGGCACGCTTCGACTCCGCACCACACCGGGGCGGAGTTCACGTCGGGGCTCACCACGGTGAGGGTCACGGTCGCCGGCTCGGAGACCGCCGCTCCGTCGGTCACCGTGTAGGTGAAGCTCGTCTGCCCTGACGCCGCACGCACGTTCACGACGAGCGACTGCCCGTTGCCGACGAGCGACAGGTCGCCGAAGCCGGCATCCGCCAACGCCCCGACCGACGCCGGGTCGATCGTGAGCACGTCCTTCTTGTTCGGGTCGTGGTCGTTGAACAGCACGGGCAGGATCACCTGCTGGCCGCTGCGCACTCCGAAGGAGTCGTCGACCGCCACTGGCGGGAGCTCCTCGGCGACGTCCTCGACGACGACCGTGCCCTCCTGCTGTTCGGTCTCGTCCTCGATGGCCCACTGCTCGAGCGGGATGAGACGGCCCTCGGGCGCGGTCCAGATCAGGCCGGTTCCCGCTTCGACGAGCACGGTGCGGTCGCCGTTGGTCTGCAGCACCGGCCGAATGGCTGAGGACTCGAGTGCGGCGTCCGGCACCGTCAGCGGGACCGTGTCGCCGTCGGCCCACAGGGTTCCAGAGCCGGTGTCGATCCAGGCGGCGAAGGCGTGCCCGTTCATCACGACGGGAGCTGCGGGAACGCCGTTCGCCTCGGCGACGCGCGTCGCCTTGCCGCCCGACAGCGGAACGGAGACGAGCCCGTCGGCATCGGCGATCAGGATCTCGTCGCCGGACGAGGCGCCGCTCTGCAGCAGCGCGCCCTCGCCGAGGTCGACGCTGACGGGATCGCCGCGGCCGGAGAGCCAGAGCCTGCTCTTGTCGAGCTGCAGAAGGGCCCAGGTATCGCCGACCACGGTCATGGCGAGGCCTGCGGTGCTCTTGGGTGCGGAGGAGATCTTGTCGCCGTCGCCGATGAAACGATGCTCGGTGACGTCGAAGCGGCGGACGGCCGACTCCTCGGACGAGTACAGCGCCAGGATGCCGTCGGGCGAGAGCCCGATCGCGTCGGCCGTGTAGGTGGGCTTCTCTTCGCCCTTCTTCACCTCGACCTCGGCGAACGGGTCGACGAGGGCGGTGGCGGCCTTCGCCTCGAGAGTCGTCACCGAGACCTGGCCCGTGTCGGTGCGATAGGCGACGTAGGAGCCGGCCGAGACGATCTCACGGGTGCCGACAGGAGTGGGCTGCGAGGCGAGCGGTGCGCCCTCCTCGCCAGAGTCGGAGAGGAGGTCCTGCGGGTCGGCGGGATCGAGGTCCCAGCGCTGGCGGGAGCCCTGGCTGAAGAGCACGGCATCCGCCCCGCTCTGCCACACGTGCTCGGGGGAATCGACGTCGCGCACCGTGTCGATCTCGGCGAGATCGGTGTTCACGCGCGCGTACTGACCGGAGTCGCGCATGACCCATACCGACGACTCCAGGCGCGGAACCTCCTGCGCCTGGTATCCCTGGGCGGTGACCGCGAACGTGACGACGGCCGCGAGCGACGCGAGTCCGGCGACGGCCGCGATGACGCGGCTGCGTGAACGGGGCCGCGTCTCGGTGGCTGCACGATCGCCGATCGGCATCAGATCACCCCCGTCATCATGAGCACGGCGACCCCCACGACGGCGAGCACCGCCATGCCGACTCCGGCGCCGATGAGGCCCGCGGCGAGCGGCGAGCGCTGCCTGGACGGCGCCGGCAGCTCGTCGCGTTCACGTGGCCCGCGGTCTTGACGGGCGGCGCGCACCGCTCGGCGCCCGCCTTCGTCGACGGTGGTCACGACCGGGCCGCGGGGTGCGGCATCCGAGAAGTTGACCGGCGCGGCGGCGGCCCACTCGGCAGAGGCCGCTTCGAAGGCCGTGGGGGCGGCGCCCAGGTCGTACTGCGCCCAGCGCAGCCGCTCGGCGAACTCGGCCATGGACGAGAAACGGCGGGACGGGTCGCGCTGCATGGCCGTCGAGAGCACGTCGTCGATCGCGCGCGGGAAGCCGGGAACCGGCACCGGGGTGTAGTGCGCTTTGACGATGCGCTTGGTGAGCTGTGCGCGCGAGTTCGCGGAGCGGTCGTCGCTCTCGAAGGGCGTGCGACCCGCGAACAGCGTGTACAACGTGGCGGCGAGGCTCCACACCTCGCTGGCCACCGAGCCGGAGACCCGCTCCTGCAGCACTTCGGGTGCACTCCACGGAACCGACATAGCGATGATCTCGGGGTCGCCTTCGTCGACGACCGCGGCGGCGATGCCGAAGTCCGCGAGCACGGGAGAGCCCAGTGAGCTCATCAGGACGTTCGACGGCTTGATGTCGCGGTGCAGGAGTCCGGCGCGGTGCACGGTCTCGAGGGCGCCCGCGATGCGCACGCCTGCGTCGAGCACCTCGGCGACGGGCAGCGGGCCCTTCTTGTACCGGGTGCCCATGTTGTCGGGGCAGTACTCCATGGCGATGTACGGCCGACCGTCGGACGAGATCGAGGCCTGGTAGATCGTCACGATCGCCGGATGCGCGCTGAGCCGGGCCGAGATGTCGGCCTCGACGTTGAAGTTGCGCAGCACCTCGGGGTTGACGGCATCCGCCAGCAGCACCTTGACCGCGGCTACGCGTCGAGGCAGGTCCTGCTCGTACAGGAAGACGTCGGCGAAGCCGCCTGAGCCCAGCGGGCGCACATAGCTGTACCCGGCGAGCACCGGTGGTGCCGACATGGTGCGCTTGGCCACTGCGATTCCCCTCGAGTTCGTCCACGGCGAGAGGCGCATCGATCCGATAGCGCAGTTCCCCCAACGGGGATTATATCTGTGGTCAGGGGTCGCCTTTCGGCGCTCAGGCTCGCCAGCATCCCTCGATGTGGTCGTCGACCATGCCTGCCGACTGCATGAGCGCGTACATCGTGGTCGCGCCGACGAATCGGAACCCCCGTCGGCGCAGCTCCTTGCTCATCGCGGTCGACTCCGGCGTGACGGCCGGCACGTCAGCCATGCTGCGAGGGCGGATGCCGGATGCGGGCGGCGCGAACGACCACATCAGCTCGTCGAGCTCACCCTCGGCCATCTCGCGCACGATGCGCGCATTGCCGATCGTGGCCTCGATCTTGGCGCGGTTGCGGATGATGCCGGCATCCGCCATCAGGCGCTCGACGTCGCTCTCTCCGAACTCCGCGACGATCTCGGGGTCGAAGCCCGCGAACACCTCTCGGAACCGCGGGCGCTTGCGCAGGATCGTGATCCAGCTGAGCCCCGCCTGGAAGCCCTCGAGCGCCATCTTCTCGAACAGCGCCCTGTTGCCGTGCAACGGGGTTCCCCACTCCTCATCGTGGTAGCGCCGGTACTCCGCGTCGTCGCCGACCCAGGCGCATCTGTCTCGCGCGTCAGGCCCGGTGCGGAGCGACGTCATGCGAAGGTCGCCGCGTCGATCACGAACCGGTATCGCACGTCGGAGGCGAGGACCCGCTCGTAGGCGGCGTTGATCTCGGATGCCGGGATCACCTCGATCTCGGCGGCGATGCCGTGCTCTGCGCAGAAGTCGAGCATCTCCTGGGTCTGCGCGATGCCGCCGATGTTGGAACCGGCGAGGATCCGGTTGCCGCCGATCAAAGACATCACGCCGACCTCGAGCGGCTCGCCGGGGGCGCCGACGCAGACCATCGCGCCGCCCACATCGAGCAGGCCGAGGTACGAGCGGAGGTCGACCACGGCGCTCACCGTGTTGAGGATGACGTCGAACGATCCGCGCAGCTGCTTGAACGTGCCGGGGTCGCTCGTGGCGAAGTAGTGATCGGCGCCGAGACGGATGCCGTCGTCCTTCTTGCTCAGCGTCTGCGAGAGCACGGTGACCTCGGCGCCGAGAGCGTGTGCGATCTGCACGCCCATGTGGCCCAGTCCGCCCATTCCGACGACCGCGACGCGGGTGCCGGGTCCCACATTCCAGTTGCGCAGCGGCGAGTACGTGGTGATGCCGGCGCAGAGCAGAGGCGCGGCCTTGTCGAGCGGGAGGGCGTCGGGGATGCGCACCGCGAAGCGCTCGGTCACGACCACCTGCTGCGAGTAGCCGCCCTGCGTCACGGTGCCGTCGCGGTCGACGCTGCCGTAGGTGAAGACGGCGCCCTCGAGGCAGAACTGCTCCTGGCCGCGCAGGCAGCTGCGGCACTCTCCGCACGAGTTCACCAGGCAGCCGACGCCGACCCGGTCTCCGACGGCGTGCGCCGTGACCGCATCGCCGATCGCAGCCACCGTGCCGGCGATCTCATGTCCGGGAGCGAGCGGGTAGCGCTGCGGGCCCCAGTCGCCCCGCACGGTGTGGATGTCGGAGTGGCAGATGCCTGCGAAGGCGACGTCGATCAGGATGTCGTTCGGGCCCAGCTCGCGGTGTTCGATGAGGGTCTTCTCGAGCGGGGCTGCTTCGCGGGGTGCGGCGTAGGCGGTGACGCGGGTCATCGGGTCCTCTTTCGGTGGGATGCTCTCCATTCTTCCTGTTCCGCGCCCGCTCGGTCGCCTTCCGCCGCAGCCGGGCGGGCGGTACCGTGGCGGTACGACTCTGGAGGGAAGTCCCATGCGTCCATCGACCGTGCCCGCGCGGATCATCACCGCGGTGTTCTCCGTCATCGTCGCACCCGTCGGCGTCGGCGTGCTCAACGCCGGCGGGAGGACCTGGCAGTACGCCTTCGGCGCATACGGGGGCGTCGACGCCGCCGAGTTCGCAGGTCCCGTCCTGCTGCAGGCGCTCGGCATCCTCCTTCTGCTCGCCGTCGTCGCGACCGGGTTCTGGAGCTCCGCCGGGCTGCTCGCAGTCGGCGTCCTCTCCGTGGTGCCGATCGCGCTCGCGCTGTTCCCCGTCCTGCTCCTGGACATGTATCAGAGCCCGCTGCCGATGGAGTGGGTCGACGGCATCATGTACGGCATCCCGCTCGCCCTGTTCCCCGCCTTCGGGGCCATGGGGCTCGCGCTGCTGCTCTCGAAGAGGTACCCCGCACGACCGAACATGGTGCTGAGCGTCGTCGGGCTCTTCGTCGCACCTGTTCTGCTCATCGCCGGCGCCTGGTTGCTCACCTTGGGACTCGCCAGGGGCACGCTCGTCGCCCTCCAGCAGTTCCGGTTCGACTTCGCGATCGACGCGGCCGCCTCGGTCCTCGTCGGCGTCATCCTGATCGTCGCGGGCATCATGACCACCCGATGGTCGCCGTTCGCCCTGCTCCTGCCGGCGCTCGTGCTGCTGATCATCACGCCGATGTCGCTGACGCCGGTGAGCGGGTTCTACGATCTGATCTTCCGCACGTCCATGGATCTGAGCCGCGCGCTCCTTCCCCTGCTGCTGACGGGCGCCGGCGTCGCTGCCGCGCTGAGCTACGTGCTGTTCACGGTCGTGCTGCTGCGGGCCCGACGCCGGGCCAGAGTCGGAGGTGCACCGATCGGCCCGTATGCGCAGCCCTACCCCTACCCGCCGGCTCAGCCCTACCCAGCACCTCAGCCGGCGCAGACCTATCCGCCCGCGCAGCCGCCGGCATATCCCGGTCAGCCCCACGCGCAGCCGTAACCAGCGGTCCAGCCCCACTTCCTGCTCCGGGATGACTGATGTGGCGTCTGCTGTCGGAATCCGCGCAGGAATCCGACGGCAGGCGCCACGTCATCGAGTGAGCAGCGTCAGCGTTTCTTGGCCTTGAGCGCCTTCTCCTGCACGGGGGCGTTGCCGGATGCTGCGAGCTCGGCGTAGTACGCCCGAGCTTCGTCCTGCCTGATCTTCTCCGCACCGCTCGCGATCGGGGCGCGCAGGTGCTCCTGCTCATATCCGAACGCGTCGACGAGATCGAGCGCGTACGGGCGCAGGCGCGCGCACAGGCGGTCGATGTAGCTCGACACGGCTGCGGCGCGCTGCGTCGACAGCCGCCCGTTGATGAGGTACCAGGCCAGATGCTTCTCGACCAGCTGCAGACCGAACAGATCGCGCAGCCAGGTCAGAACCTTCTTGGTGTCGGCATCCGTCGCACGGTTCACGCCGTCGGTGAACGCCTCCCACTGCAGCAGCTCGCCGTGGGCGCGCGCGGCTTCGATGAGCTCTGCCTGGTTCTCGTTGAACAGGCGCGCGCCGAGCTCCTTGTCCTTGCCGGCGGCACGCAGCCGTCCCGCGATGTCCGCGATCATCTGCTGCACGCGGCCGGTGAGGAGCTCGTGCTGCTGTTCCTCGCGAAGTCCGTTCTCGACAGAGCGGGCGGTCGAGCCGAGGTCGGCGACGGCCTGGCCGAGCTGCCGGAGGCCGGCGCCGTGGAAGACCTTGCCCGCGGTCTGACCGACCGCGAACTTGGCGAGTGCGGCAGCATCCTTTCCCTTGAACTGCGCGGCGTAGTCGGTGAGCAGACGCTTGCCGACCAGCTGCAGCAGCACGTTGTTGTCACCTTCGAAGGTGACGTAGATGTCGAGATCTGCGCGCAGGCCCACCAGACGGTTCTCGAACATGAACCCGGCCCCGCCGCAGGCCTCCCGGGCCTCCTGCAGCGTGTCGAGCGCATGCCACGTCGACAGCGGCTTGAGAGCGGCGGCCAGAGTCTCGAGGTCTTCGCGATCGTCTGGGGTGTCGGTGCGACCCGAGAAGACGCCGTCGAACTTCTGCAGGAACTCGTCGTGCGCGAAGATCTGCGCGTAGGTCGTCGCGAGCCGCGGCAGCAGACGGCGCTGGTGCTTGCCGTAGTCGAGGAGAACGACCTCCTGGCCGTCGGCGCCGCCGAACTGGCGGCGCTCGGTGGCGTACGTGATCGCGATCTTCAGACCGAGGGCCGAGGCCCACGAGGCGGCGCCGTCGAGCGACACGCGGCCCTGCACGAGGGTGCCGAGCATCGTGAAGAATCGGCGGCCAGGGCTGTCGATCGCGCTCGAATAGGTGCCGTCGGCGGCGACGTCACCGTAGCGGTTCAGCAGGTTCGTGCGGGGGATGCGCACGTGGTCGAAGCTGAGCCGGCCGTTGTCGATGCCGTTCAGGCCGCCCTTGAGCCCGTCGTCCTCACGGCCGATGCCGGGGAGGTCGGAGCCGTCGTCACCGCGCAGCGGCACGTAGAAGCAGTGCACGCCGTGATTGACCCCGTTCGTGATCAGTTGAGCGAAGACCGTTGCGGCGATGCCGTGCAGGGCGGCGTTGCCGAGATACTCCTTGGTCGCCGCGCGGAACGGCGTGTGGATCACGAACTCCTCGGTCGCGGGATCGTAGGTCGCGGTGGTGCCCACCGAGGCGACATCGGAGCCGTGGCCGATCTCGGTCATCGCGAAGGCGCCAGGGATCTCGAGGCTCATGATGCCCGGGAGCCACTTGTCGTGATGCTCGGCGGTGCCGAGCTGCAACACTGCCGAGCCGAACAGGCCCCACTGCACGCCCGACTTGATCTGCAGGCTGGGGTCGGCGACCACGAGCTCTTCGAACCCGGCGATGTTGCCGCCGTTGTTCTCCTCGCCGCCGAGGCGCTTCGGGAACGCGCGATGCACGGCCTTGTTCTCGACGAGCAGATGCAGCTGGCTGAGCACGCGCTCGCGGTGCTCGTCCTTGCCGAGGTCGTCCTTGCGCCAGAACGCCGGGTCCTTGATCATCTCTCGGGCCTGACGGCGGGTCTGCGCCCAGGTGCCCATCAGGAGCTCGTTGATCTGCTCGACATCGAGCTGCGGATTCTTCACTTCGGACACGGTGGCGACGTCAACCATGGCGTTCCTCTCAAAGGACTCAGGGATACGTCAATGGTAGGTCTGCGACAACATCGAACGAACTCGCGTGTGGGGTTCGCACAAGCGGATGCCGCGACGTCGCCGGGTCTCGTTGTCACCTGCGCACAGTCGCGGCCGCGCGTCCCCCGGCTCCCTCAGCGAGCGACGATGCGCGCCGCGGAGCTCCTGCGGGGCCACAGTCGCATCGCGCCGCCGGTGCGTGGTCAAATCTGCATCTGAATCCGCCGCCGGAGCTGCACATCTGACCACCCACGAGCGGCTGCCGGTCTACGCGAGCGAGGACGCGCGGGGTGGCGGTGCGGTCTTCGCCTCGTTCCAGCGCTTCACGACCCCCACGCTCAGACGCTGCCAGGTGCGGTCGCGGATGAAGATCGAGTCGATCGCGATCATCGTGAGCGAGAACCAGGGCAGGCCCATCAGCACCGCGATGCCGACGTGGAAGGACAGGATGCCGACGAGTGCGATGAGCCGGGTCGGCCGCGTGAGCAGCGCGAGCGGGAACGCCACCTGCAGCAGGATCGATCCCCAGCTGAAGAGCACGACCATGGGTCCCCAGGTCGTGACGAGGTCGCTGAGCACCGGCCAGGTGCCGAACCGCATGGTGTGCAGCGGGTTGTAGACCGCGTATCCCTGCTCCCACGGAGCGCCGCCGGCCTTGAACAGCGCGCCGGACGCGTAGACGAAGCAGACCTGCGCGGTGAGCGCGACCAGTGCGAGGTTGTGGAACACGGTGCCGAGCAGAGCCGGCTGGCTGCCTGGAGCGAACCACTCCCCGCTCTTCGCACGACGACGGGCGTCGAGCGACCAGCGAGCGGCGGGGTCTGCGAAGAACAGCAGGAGCAGCGCGATGCGGAACATGTTGTCGCCCTGATCGCCGACCATGTCGTTGGCCTCGATGAAGCCCACCCACATGCAGAAGAAGATCGGAAGCACGATGCGGAAGCGCCAGCCGAGCACGAACAGCACGGCGAGCACGGCCAGCAGCACGTACAGCGCGGTGTAGACGGCGTCGTTGCCCATCGCGGCGTGGAACGCGCTGAACACCCAGATCTTCGGGAAATCGCTGACCGGCTCGACCATCTCGCCGTTCCAGGCGGAACCCGCACCGAACGTGTAGAGCCGTGTGCCGAAGTTCGACGCCAGCAGCCCGAGCGCGGTGACGCCGAACAGTATGCGGGTCACGGCGAGGCCGTACAGCGCCTTCTTGCCGCCGAACAGCCAATCGAACACGAATGCCGAGATACGATCGACCGCCGACAGCACCATGTTCCAGAAGCCGGCGATCATCGAGGCGGCGAAGGTCAGCAGACGCGCGGGCAGCGACGCCTGCGGAGCCTCGGGCTCCGGAGCCTTCTGCTTCTGCGGAGCGGATGCCTTCGACGCAGGCTTCTTGGGCGCAGCATCCGCCTTCTTCTTGGTGTCGGGCGCGACGGTCACTGCTGGGTCCTCTCGAACTGGGCGCGGAAGACGTCGGCGAAGTCCTCGCGGCTCTGCCCCTTCTCTTCGATCGGCAGGCGCCAGCCCGTCGTCGAGAAAGTGGGGTCGGGGCGCTGCGCATTGGGATTGTTGCGCTGGGCGAACGGGACCACGTTCTGCCGGCTCACGCGGTACTGCACCTTGACGACGGCATCCGCTCCCCAGATCGCGTAGGCGACCTGGGTGGCGTACGCGGTGGCCAGATGCTCCGCCGCCATGTACTCGGTCGTGTCGGGGTTGTCGTCGCCCTCGAGCTTGTCGAAGGAGCGGACCATCCAGTCCTCCCAGTCGTCCTCGTCGAAGTCGAGCGCGGCAACAGCCTGCTGTTCGCCGCTGAGGTCGTTGTAGGCATTCATCTGGTTGCTCGCGACCTCGCTGGACTGGATGCCGGCGCGAGGGGGGAACAGGTTGTAGCGGATCATCGAGAGTTCGACGTCGGTCGCGCTGACCCAGCCGGTCTCGGTCTCCTCGCCGTCCTTCTCGATGAGGGCGCGGACGTTGAAGTGGTAGTCGCCGTTGATCGGCTCTGGGGCGAAGACGCTCCAGGACTGGCCGAACATGGGCAGCATGTAGCTCGCGAGCACGTTCTGGGTGGGGATCTCACGCAGCGCCGAGTACGGCGCGATCCACAGGAACGACGCCCCGACATGCCAGAGCGTCAATAGGCATGCGGCGAAGGCGATGAGCTTCACCCACCAGGTCGGCCGCGGTCGGGAGGCGACGGTCGCGTCGCTCTGCACCGGTTCAGTGTTCGTGCTCATCGAAAAGGTCCTTCTCATCACTGAAGGCCGGGGCCGCCCTGAACGGGCGACCCCGACCTCTGTCAGCGTCTCACTTACTCTGCGGTGACGGTCTCACGCTTGGAGCGTGCGACCAGCGCCGTGCCGAGACCGAACATCAGGAGCAGTGCTCCGAGGACGATCCAGCCGTTCGGCGCGGTGCCACCCGTTGCGGCGAGGCCCTTGGCGACGACCTGGAACGTACCCGCGACACTGCCCGACTCTGCGCCGGTCAGGGTGACGGTGTGCGTGCCCAGGTCGGTGCCGGCCGGGATCGCCCACGTGAAGGTGACGGTTCCCTGCGCGTTGGCGACCTGGGTGCCCAGAGCCAGCGGGTCAGAGGTCATCACACCGGTGACGACCTCGCCCGGCTTGAAGCCCGTGCCGACAGTGGTCTGCTGCTGGCCGCGCTCCAGGACCGGAACCTTCACCGTGATGCCGAGCTTGCCCGTCGGGTTCGCGTTCGCCGAGGCGGACGCGGTAGCCGACGTGGTGGCGGATGCCGTGGCGTCAGCCGCAGCGTTGGTCGAGGCGTCGTTCGACGAGGTAGCCGTCGCAGCAACCGACGCCGCAGCCGAAGCATCGGCGTTCGCCTCCTGCGTCGCGTCCGCCGTCGTGCTCGACGAGTTGTCCGCCTGAGCCGCAGCCTGAGCCGACGCCGCCGCAGCAACGTTCGCTGCCGACGTCGCATCAGCCGAAGCCGTCGCCGTCGACGTGGCCGCCGCCGCAGCAGCCGCCTCCGCGTTCGGGTCAGCATCCGCATCCGCAGCCGTCGACGCATCGGCCAGAGCCGCAGCAACAGCCGCCGCCTGAGCAGCCACGTTGTTGTCGCCGTCAGCCTGAGCCGACGCCGCAGCCGAAGCCGTCGCGTTCGTGTTCGTGGCAGCGGTGGCCGTAGCGGTCGCCGTGGCCGTTGCCGTGGCGTCAGCCGCAGCGTTGGTCGAGGCGTCGTTCGACGAGGTAGCCGTCGCAGCAACCGACGCCGCAGCCGAAGCATCGGCGTTCGCCTCCTGCGTCGCGTCCGCCGTCGTGCTCGACGAGTTGTCCGCCTGAGCCGCAGCCTGAGCCGACGCCGCCGCAGCAACGTTCGCTGCCGACGTCGCATCAGCCGAAGCCGTCGCCGTCGACGTGGCCGCCGCCGCAGCAGCCGCCTCCGCGTTCGGGTCAGCATCCGCATCCGCAGCCGTCGACGCATCGGCCAGAGCCGCAGCAACAGCCGCCGCCTGAGCAGCCACGTTGTTGTCGCCGTCAGCCTGAGCCGACGCCGCAGCCGAAGCCGTCGCGTTCGTGTTCACTTCGCCGGTGCCGTCAGCCGTGATCGACACGGTGTCGGTCGCGACGTTCTGCGGGTCCTGGTTGTCGACCGCGGTCAGCACGTAGCCCGTGCCCTCCGGGGTACCAGACGGGATCTCGTAGACGGTACCCGCGGGGAAGCTGCCATCACCGGCGACGGTGACGGTCACCGGAGTGCCGATCGTGTTGTTTGAAGCATCACGAAGCGTCAGCGTCACCTGAGATCCGGGAACCCAGTCGGCACCGGTCACAGGCAGGTCGGAACCTGCCTGAACAGGGTCCTGAGCGTCGACCGTCGGGTCGACCACGGCGAGCTCAGCCGCGCGCACCGTGGAGGACGCGAGGTCGAGGTTCAGCGCGCCCAGGCCCGGGAGGAGCTCGAGGCTGATCGCGTTCACCGTGAACGACTCGGCGCCGAGGATGCCCGGCGTCGGCTGCTCGTTGATCGTGATCTCCACGACCTCGTTCAGCGCGTCGAACAGCGGGCTCAGCGCGGTCACAACCGGGTTGATGATGCCGTCGATTGCCGGAGCGAGACCCGTGGTCACGGTGGTGACCAGCGTGTTGATGACCGGCGCGAGCGTGGACGTGAGCAGGTTGATCACCGGGGTGGTGACGAGACCGAGCAACTGGCCGACCGGGATACCGAGAAGGTCGCCCTCGACCGAGACCACCGGCGCACCGGCGATCGCACCCGTCAGCTGTCCGAGCTTGGCATCGATGACGATGTCCACATCTGCGGCGCCCACGAGAAGGACGGTGAGCTCGGCACCCAAGGTGATCTTGACCGAGAGGTTGTTGATCAGGTCGGTGACGACCGTCGTGACCTTGGTCGTCAGCGTGCCCAGGGCTGCGGAGACGGCCGAGGTGATCGCCGAGATCGTCGTGTCATCGAGGACAAGTGTGTTCGGGTCGAGACCGTTGAGGTCTGTCGCACCCGGCCCGTTCACGATCTTCGCGAGGTCGACCGAGACGAGACCGCTCGCAAGATCGATCGACACGATGCCGTTCGGGTCGGCCAGCGGCTCGGAGATCAGCGTGTTGGTCGCAGCCGTGATGGCGGCGTCGAGTCCGACCAGCTGGATCGAGCCGCCGCCGATGGCGATATCGAGCAGCAGCGGGATACCGAGGTCGAGGTCGACTGCGCCGACGACGGTGTCGAGGACTCCCCCAGCCCCCACTGCCGTGTTCAGCGTGTCTCCGACGCCGTTGAGCACTCCGCCGAGAGAAGTGGCCACTGTGCCCACGAGCGGGCTGGAGACGTTCAGCTCGAGGTCCGCGACCGTGTACTCCGACGCGAAGTCGACCGTTCCGGCAGCACCGGTCGCCGTCGCGGTCGACGCGATGGCGCCCAGCTCGAGGCCGAGGTTGTCGACCACCTGGTCGGTGATTCCCGCGACACCGAGCTGCTCGAGCACATCGGTCAGGTTGACCTTCGCGTTGCCGTAGGCGCCGGGGTTGTTGATGTCGGTGGCGATCGCGCCGTCCGCGGTGATCGCTCCCGCACTCGCCGTCGAGGTGTTCGCCGTGGGCGAGCCTGCGAACGAGTTGAGGGCTCCGAGCTCACCGAGGTCGAGAAGACCGGCGCCGCCGGGTCCCGAGATCAGCGGAAGCTGCAGGCCACCGCCGAGGTCGACGGTCAAGCCCTCGAGCAGGGTGACGTTGAGCGGCGTGACGTTCGGGCCCAGGTCGCTCGGGTTGCCGCTGATCGCCTGTGAGACATCGAGGATGCCTCCGCCGAGCAGCTCGGTGCGGATGACCTGGCCGAGTGCCTCGGAGTCATCTGTCGGTGCGGCTGTGGCGCCCATGGGCACCAGCGCGCTGGTGAGAATCACAGCGCCCGCGGTTGCCGCGGCGATGCTCCCACCGATTGCTCTGCGTTGCCGCAGAGACTTCCCCTCAAATATTCTCATTTGCCTCTCCCGTGTGATGCGGACTGTGTTCGCGTCACGCGGCCCTCCCCAGGCGCCGACGACAAGTCGGCAGAGCGCATGCCATGCCAGTATCTCGGTATCCCTAGGGTATGTCCAGCAAATGCACAGACTTCCGTCACACCGCGAGCGAATCGTGACAATCGCCTCACCCTCGGGCCGCCAGCCCCGCGCCGCCAACGACGAAACGCCCCCGCAAACGGCTGCGGGGGCGTTTCGAGGAACGGGGGATGCTTACAGCGACAGACCGTGTCCGAATCGGAACAGCGGGTCGGCCGTGTCGAAGGGCACGTCCGGCCGCGACGCCTCGGCTGCGGCCATAGAGCTCGGTACGTCGAACGGCAGTTTTCCGGTCGCCGTCACTGCACCCGTCAGCACGTCGAGCAGCGCCTCCGAGTTCGCTCCCCAGTTCGCGACGACCGCGTTCGCGGCGTCGACGATCGGACCGAGGATCGCCGGCCGATCGAGGAACACGTCCACGACCGTCGGGACGGATGCCGCGATCTCCGCGACGTGGGCGATGACCTCCTCGGGGAAGTCGAGGGAACCGGCATGGAAGAAGTTCTCGAACATCGTGGCACGCTGCTCGTACGGAGCCTGGATGCGCAGAACCGCCGCATCCGCTTCCTGAGGAGAGCCGACCACCTCTCCGAACCGTGCGGCGACCTCCGGGGAGATCCCTTCGACGTACAGCTTCAGCCCGCGGCGCAGCGGGAGCACGCCATCGTTAGAGAGCACCGCGATCGACGCGCGCTGCGCCTGCTCGCCGGCCGCACGGAACTCCGCCGACCCCACGATCGCGTCCGCCGCGGACACATCGACGTACGGATCCTCGAAGAGGCCGAGCTCGAACTTCTCACGCAGCAGACGGCGTGCCGAGACGTCGAGGCGCTCTTCGGAGACCTCGCCCGAGCGCACCAGGTCGATCAGCAGACCGGTCTCGCTCTCGCCGCCGAACTGGTCGGCCCCGGCGTCGAGGATCTTCACCATCCGCTCGGCGGGGGTCAGGTGCTCGACGCCCCACGCGCGGGCCGAGAAGTCGGCGCCCATGATCGGCTGGTCGGTCACCAGCCCCCAGTCGGTGCACACGATGCCGTCGAAGCCGAAGCGCTCGCGGAGCAGGCCGGTGAGCACGCCCTTGTTGAATCCGAAGCCGACCTCTTCGTACTGCGTACCGACCGGCATGCCGTAATAGGGCATGATCTGCCGTCCGCCCGCGGCGAAGATGTCCTCGAAGGGCGTGAGATGGTGCTCGAAGTTGTCTCCGGGATACACCTGCTCGCGTCCGTAGTCGAAATGCGGGTCCTCGCCGTCCTTCTGCGGGCCGCCTCCGGGGAAGTGCTTGGTCATGGTCGAGACCGAGCCCGGTCCGAACGACGCACCCTGGAAGCCGCGAACGTAGGCGGCTCCCAGCCGGCCGGCGAGCGCGGCATCCTCTCCGAAGGTCTGCAGCTGGCGCGCCCAGCGCGACTCGGTCGCGAGGTCGACCTGCGGGTGCAGCGCGACGCGGATGCCGACCGCCGTGTACTCCTGACGGGCGATGTCGCCGAAGCGCTGAACCAGCTCGGCGTCGCGCGTGGCGGCGAGGCCGAGAGGCTCGGGCCACTGCGAGAACGGGCCGGCGAACATCGTGGCGCCCGGGTTGTCGCTGAATGAATGACGCGGATCTGTCGAGATCGACACCGGGATGCCGAGGCGGGTGGATGCCGCGAGCTCCTGCAACCTGTTGTGCCAGGCGGCGATGTCGCTCGCCTTCGGCGCGACGCCGAGCAGGTTGAAGTGGTTCATGTGCCGGCCGACGACGTACTCGCGGTTCGAGGGGATACCGAAGTTCGCATCGCCCTCGGAGAGCTCGCCACCCTCGCCCATCACGATCATCGTCTGGAAGAAGAGACCCGCCTTCTCCTCCAGAGTCATCTCGGCGAGCAGCAGTTCGACCCGCTCCTCGGTCGGCAACCCGGCATCGAGCCAGGGGCGTCCGCTCTGTTCGGTCATGGTCACTTGACTCCCTTGATGCGGTAGACGAGAACGGCGCCGGCGAGCGCGACGAGTGCGCCGAACAGGTACCAGGTCGGGTAGCCGCCGAGCGGCGTGGCCGCACCCAGGGCGATGACTCCGGGCGCGATCGCCGGAGCGATCGACTGAGGCAGGGCGTTGGCGATGTTCAGCACGCCGAGGTCTTTCGCGACGTCATCCGCGTTGGGCAGCACCTCGGTGGCGAGCGCCAGGTCGACGGAGAGGAACGACCCGGCCCCGAGGCCGATGATCGCCTGCCCGATGATGACGACGGCGATGCTCGGCGCGACCGCGAGGATGACGAGGCCGACCACCATGATGACGCCCGCGATCGCGACGAACGGACGCCGCTTGCCGACCTTGTCGGAGAGGAACCCGCCGAGCGGCGAGGAGACGGCCATGGCGGCCATCGACGCGAGGTTGGCGGCGAGGATGACGCCGACGGCGCCCTGCTCGTCGAGGCCGAACTTCGTGACGAGGTAGAGCGGGAGGAAGGTCGCGATGCCGGCGTAGCCGAACATCACCAGGAACTTCGTGAGCCAGGTCCAGCCGAAATCGGGATGCTTGCGCGGGTTGAAGACGAACGAGCCGAAGAACATGCCGATCGTGAACTTCTCGGCCGGCTTCTCGGTGAGCACACGGTCTTTGAGAATCGCCACGAAGACGACCGCGAGGATGAGGCTGATCACGCCGGGCACGACGAAGCGCTCGAAGTCGCCGGGGAGGAAGTTCACGATGAAGCTGCCGGCGAGGATGCCGATGGGCGTGGTGATGCCGACGAGGCCCGAGACCTTGCCACGGCTCGACACGGGCACCTGGTCGGGAAGGGTCGCGTTGGCCGCGGCCAGCACGGCGTTCATCGATGTCTGCACGAGGCACCAGGCGAGCAGCACGACCCAGACCGAGGATGCCGCGCCGATCAGCGCGAAGCCGCCGAGGCCCACGATCGCTCCGCCGAGGATCCAGGGACGACGCATGCCCCAGCGCGAAGTGGTGCGGTCGGAGAGCCGCCCGACAAGAGGATTGGCGATGAGCGCGAACGCCGCGCCGACACCCATCACGAGCCCGAGGCTGCCCTCGGTGTTCACGGGGTCGAGGTGCTGCACCTTGAAGGCCATCGAGACCATGACCGGCGTGAGCAGTGCGAGGTAGACGCCGAAGTTCACGGCGGCGAGGCCGGGCGTGTATCCGCGCGGGGTCTTCTCCGGCGTGGTTCCGGGGAGCTTGAAACCGGTCGTTCCGGCAGCGGCGGCGCTCGCCGCCGATGACAGCTCTGTCATGGGAGATCCTTTCGGGCAAGGTTCCGCCGGTCGTCCACGACGCGGCGCGCAATCGACGATACCTCAAATTCGACCGTTTGGTAAGTGAATGTCGACCGATTGGTAATGCGCGAGGATAGAGTGACCTTGGAGGATGCGATGACCAGCACCCGGAGCGCTCGCGCCGCTGCCACACGGCAGCGCATCCTCGACGCCGCACACGAGCTGTTCGTCTCCCAGGGCTACCGCGCCACGTCGCTGCGCGACATCGCGGCGGCGGCATCCGTCAGCCACCCGGGGCTCCTCGGACATTTCGCGTCGAAAGACGACCTGCTGGCCGAGGTCGTGGCGCAGTTCGAGCAGGATAACGCCGACGTCTTCACCGTGGTCGTCGCAGCGGCTGAACCCGGCGCGCTCATGTTCTCTGAGCTCGCGGCGCGCAACGCCACCACCCCGGGCTATCTCGAACTGTTCGCGGCGCTCACCGGCGAAGCATCCGCTCCCGGCCACCCGAGCCATGAGCGCATGCGCGAACGATACGCCGACATGCGCGCTCTCACGATCGATGCGCTGCAGGACGCGGTCGACCACGGTGTCATCGCCCCCGATCGCGACGTCGAGGCGGAGACCACTCGAGCGATCGCGGGGTGGGACGGCCTGCAGCTTATGGCCCAGTACCTCCCCGATCGCGTCGACGTCGTCGACATGCTCGAAGAGCGGGAATCCCTGTGGGCCACGCCCGTCGGCTGGCGGGATCCCGGCGAGCAGGAGACGTCTGCGGAGAGCGCCGGTCCGTTGCCCGAGCTCGTCATCGGCGGACCGGACGACCACGACGACGAATCGGGTTACGCCGCTGGTCGGCGGCGTCGCTCGCAGATCCTCGCCGACGCCATGCAGCTGTTCGCCCGTCGGGGCTACGGCGACACGAGCCTTCGTGACATCGCTCAGGCGGTCGGGGTCTCGAAGTCGACGCTGCTTCACCACTACCCGACGAAGGAGGCGCTGCTGGGAGCCGTGCTCACAGAGCGTGACAAGGCGATCCGCGTGCAGGGTGAGACGGCCGACGCCCGTCGGGCTGCCGACCTGCTGCGCGGGATGCCATCGGGGGCGGTGCACAACGCGGTCGACGAACCGGGCCTGATCGAGGTGTACGCCGTGCTGTCATGCGAGGCCGTGCCGGCTTCGCACCCGGCGCACACCTACTTCCAGAACCGCTTCGCCCGCAGCATGGAGTACTTCACCGAGGTGTTCCGGCTCGCGCAGCTCGACGGCGATCTCCCCGCACACCGCGACCCGGAGCGCGAGGCGGTCTGGCTCATCGCGCTGTGGGACGGCCTGCAGTACCAGTGGCTCTACGATCGGAACGCCGTCGACGTCGCCGCTCAGCTTCGTGCGCACCTCGAGGACGTGCTGCCTCGGCGATGATCAGCGCGTACCAAGGTTCTGAGATGATCGAGGCATGAGCTCAGCGGGGGGCAGATCGACGACGCCTGCGAAGACGACGTCTGCCAAGCGGGCCGCGCCCGAGGGCGGGAAGAAAGTCTCAAAACCCGGGCTCCTGCGGAACTGGGGCATCATCGCCCTGGTCGCGTTCGGGATCTGGGCGGTCTTCTTCGGCATCCCGGCACTGATGAGGAACGTCAACGCACCGCCGATCTCGGAGGATTTCGGGATCGAAGACGCCGTCGTCGCGCTGCGCCTCGATGCTGACGAGGTGTCGTACCTGGTGCTCGTGAACGAAGCCGGCGAGACCCGCTCCGTCCAACTCGACGAACGCGGATTCGAAGAGTCAGGGCTCGCCTGGTCGGAGGCAGGTCTGAGCACCGGCGGACCGACGGACGAGTACCTTCTGCGTGACGACGGACTCACCCGCCTGCCCCTGCCCGCTGCGGGCGATGCGCCCTCAGAGCGGGGCCGGTTCGCCCTCGGCGACGGATTCGCCGTCTACACCGGCTCGGCCGAAGGCCAGCAGCTGGCGTTCGTTGATGCTGCAGCCGACGAGCTGACGGCGGTCGACGCCGGCTACACCAGCACGGCGCTCGCGGCCTGCGGCGAGGAGCTCGTCCTCGTGGGCGAGACCGGCGTGCGCACGGTGACAGCCGAGACGACCGACTTCGACGGTCTCGGAGTCTTCGACGGCGTGCAGGCCCTGGTATGCGAACAGGATCGTCTGTACGGCCTCGACGAGATCGTCTCCGACGAGAGCACCTCGCATCAGACGCTGCGCGTGTGGGATCGTGCGACCGGCGCGTCGAGCTCGGTCGAGATCCGTTATCCGGAGGCCGTGAGCGCCTGGACGTACGGCGCTCCCTTCGTCTGGGAAGGGCGGCTGTACTGGACTGCACAGTCGACTCTGTGGTCGGTTCCGCTCGTCTCCAAGACCGACACCGTCGAGGCTGAGGCCGCGGCGGACCTGAGCGGTTTCATCGGCGACTACTGGCCCGTCGTCCGCACCGACGAAGGCGTGCTCGTCGAGGCCGGTGGTCGCGTGTTCGGGGTCGCCGACGACACGGACTTCATCAACCCCAGCCGCGGCGAGTCCTACGACAAGCTCCTGGGACTCGCGATCTTCAGCGCCGACGTGGGAACGGGCGAGCGCAGGATCGAGATCGAGGTCGACGGCATCGACTTCCCGCGGAAGGACCTCCACGTCACGGCGATCGCCGTGGACCCCGAGTGGGCCGCAGAGCGCTGAACGCGGGCGCTCAGGCTGCGGCGATCACCGCGAGCACGCCCTCGCCGTAGGCCTCGCGCTTCTTCGCGCCGATGCCGGTGATGCCGTCGAGATCGGCGAGCGATGCCGGCCGGTGCTCGGCCAGAGCACGAAGCGTGGCATCGCCGAACACGATGTAGGCGGGCACGCCCTGCTCCCGCGCGGTCTCGGCGCGCCAGGAGCGCAGCGCCTCGAAGAGCGGGCGGTCACCGGCATCCAGCGCGTCCGCGGCGCTCGCCTTCCGGGCCCGCGAGGTGGACGCCGGCCTGCCGATCGTGTCTTTGCGCAACGGCACCGGGATCTCGCCGCGCAGCACACCGGCGGCAGGTTCGCCGAGCGCCAGGGTTCCGTAGTCTCCCTGCGCGACGAGGATGCCGCGGGCGAGGAGCTGGCGGATGACGCTGCGCCAGTCCTGGTCGGACAGGTCTGCGCCGATGCCGTATGTCGCGATCTGCTCATGCCCTTGCTGACGGATGCGCTCGGTCGAGGCCCCCCGGAGGATGTCGATCAGATGCCCGGCGCCGAAGGCCTGATTGCGCTCGCGCTTGAGCCGGACGATCGTCGACAGCAGCTTCTGCGCGGGCACGAGCCCGTCGAACGTGTCAGCGGGCTCGAGGCAGGTGTCGCAGTTGCCGCAGGGCTGAGAGTCCTGCCCGAAGTATCCCAGGAGGTTCTGCCGTCGGCACTCGACGGTCTCGCACAGCGCGAGCATCGCATCGAGGTGCTGCCCCATGCGCATCTTGAACGTGCGGTCGCCGGGGCTCTGGTCGATCAGCCGCCGCTGCTGCACGACATCGCCCAGGCCGTAAGCCATCCATGCGATCGACGCCTCGCCGTCGCGGCCGGCTCGCCCCGTCTCCTGGTAGTACCCCTCGACGGACTTCGGCAGGTCGATGTGGGCGACGAAGCGGACGTCGGGCTTGTCGATTCCCATGCCGAAGGCGATCGTGGCCACCATGACGACGCCGTCTTCCCGGAGGAAGCGCGACTGGTTCGCCGCACGGACCTCGGCCGGAAGACCGGCGTGGTACGGCAGCGCATCGAAGCCCTGCGCGACGAGGTAGGACGCGGTCTGCTCCACCGACTTGCGGCTCAGGGCGTAGACGATGCCGACGGATCCGCTCGGCTGGGAGCGGATGAACGCGACCAGCTGCTTGCGCGGATCGACCTTCGGCACGATCCGGTACTGGATGTTCGGGCGGTCGAAGCTCGCGACGAAGTGCTTCGCGGCCGCTCTTCCGTCGGCACCGTCGAGGCGCAGGCGCTCGGTGAGCTCCTTGTGCGTCTCGCGTGTCGCGGTCGCGGTGAGAGCCATGCGCGGCACGCCGGGGAACCGTTCGCCCAGGTCGCCGAGAGCGAGGTAGTCGGGGCGGAAGTCGTGGCCCCACTGCGACACGCAGTGCGCCTCGTCGATCGCGATCACGCTGAGCGTGCCTCGCTGCAGCAGCGAGGTCGTCGCCGGACTCGACAGCCGCTCGGGGGCCACGTAGATGAGGTCGAGCTCGCCGGCGACGTACGCCCGCTCGACCTCGCGGCGCTCGTCGAGAGACTGCGTCGAGTTGAGGTACGCGGCCTTCACGCCGTTCGCGCGCAGCGCGTCGACCTGGTCGTGCATGAGGGCGATGAGGGGGCTGATCACGAGCCCCGTGCCCTCGCGCACGAGAGCGGGAACCTGATACGTGATGCTCTTGCCGCCGCCGGTCGGCATCAGCACCACGGCGTCTCCGCCGCCGATCACCTGCTCGACGATCTCGGCCTGGTCGGCGCGGAACTCGTCGTAGCCGAAGACCGTGTGCAGGGCCTCGCGGGCGGTCGCGTAGCGGCTCGGCGTCGCCCGCCTCGCACCCGCGGCGGACGCCGCCACAGGTGTCACCGGGCCCGGACCCCAGTCGAGCGGCGGCTCGTACCCGGCGCCCTGAGGCTCCCAGTCCATGGGCTCCGGCGCATCGCTCGGCTCCCACCCGTCGCCCCAGGGCTCGTCTGCATACGGCAGATCCTCGTAGGGGTCACGGGAAGTCTGCGGCATCCCTCCAGCGTAACGACCCGCGCCGACACCGGGCCCGCGTTCTCCACAGCATCCGCCCGCGCCCACGGTCTGCACGGGGCGTAGGTTGGTCGCATGACAGACACCACCGTCACCCGCAACGACGACGCCTCCCGCTACGAGATCACGGTCGGCGACGTGCTCGCCGGATTCGCCGAGTTCGACCTGCGCCCCGGAGCGATCCGCTTCACGCACACCGAGATCGACCCCGCCTTCCAGGGCCGGGGGCTGGCCGGTGTCCTCGCGAAGGCTGCGCTGACCGACGCCGCGTCATCCGGCGATGCGATCGTGCCCCTCTGCCCCTACATCGCCAAGTACCTCGAGACGCACGAGATCCCCGGAGCGGAGATCCGCTGGCCGAAGGTGCCCGGATCCGACTGAGCTACATCAGGCAGACGTCGCCGTAGTAGTCGGAGAGCGCCGTGCCGGCCTTCTCCACTGCGGCATCATCGTTGTAGGCGGCGAGCGCCGCTGCCGGGTCGTCGTCTATGGTTTCGACCACGGCCTCGAGATAGGTGCGCCAGGTCTCGAGATCGTCCGCCAGCTCGGCGGTCGGCTCGAGCTTCTCGGCGAGTTCGAGCCGCTCCTCAGCCTCGTCCCCGTTGTTCATCTCGGGGATCATCGGAGTGAACACGACGGCCGCCATCTCGCTGTCGTCATGGAGCGGCCCGCAGAACCCCGCGTTGCCGCCGGAGGCGCAGCCGCTCAGAATGAGTGAAGCACCGAGGACGACCAAGAGGGACGATGAGGTGGCGGCGCGCATGGCGTCGAGTCTAGCCAGCGGCAGTTCGCGCCCGTTGCCCACCGGCGCACCGCACCACGAAACACACCCAGAAGAGGGAGCCCCGATGACACCTGTCGGTGAACGACGCATCGTCCTCGAGCCGCGCGAGGTGCCGCTCGGCGGAGTGCGCGGCATGAACGTGCTGCGCGCGCTGCCGCACCGCAACCTTCCGACGATCGGCGCCTGGTGCTTCCTCGACAGGTTCGGCCCTGCCGACACGCGCATGCGCGTCGAGCCGCACCCGCACATCGGACTGCAGACGGTGACATGGCCTCTGGTCGGAGAGATCCGCCACCGCGATTCGATCGGCAGCGACGCGGATCTGCGCCGCGGACAGCTGAACCTCATGACCGCAGGCGACGGCATCTCGCACTCCGAGTACTCGATCGGCGACGACCCGATCCCGCTCGACGCTCTGCAGCTCTGGGTGGTGCTGCCGGACTCGGCCCGGCACGGCTCTCCCGGTTTCGAGCGCCACATCGATCTGCCGCGGATCACTCTTCCCGCTGTGCAGGGAGCGGATGCCGCGGCCACGGTCGTGCTGGGGGACTTCGCCGGCGTGCGCTCGCCCGCCACCGTGCACACCCCGATCGTCGGCGCCGAGATCGTCGTGCCGGCGGGTGCGACGGTGCGGCTGCCGCTCGACGCCGGGTGGGAGCACGCCGTGATGCTCGTCGAGGGCGATGTCGCCGTGGCTCAGCATCCGCTCGCTCTGAACGATCTGCTGTATCTCGGCGACTCCCGTGATCATGTCGAGGTGTCGAGCGGTGGCGGCGCGCTGCTGTTCCTGCTCGGCGGCGAGCCCTTCGAGGACGAGATCGTGATGTGGTGGAACTTCGCCGGCCGCAGCCACGACGAGATCGCTCAGGCGAGGGCCGAGTGGGAGGCCGAGTCCGCCGGGGCGCCGACAGATCGCTTCGGCGTCGTCGACGGCCACGACGTGCGCATCCCCGCGCCTCCGCTTCCCGATGTGCGACTGATGCCCCGGGGACGGAAGATCTGACGGATCCGCACAGCTCGACGCCCCGCACTCCGAAGAGCACGGGGCGTCGAGCGCTGAGCGCTAGCGCGCGTCGACCGTCACGATGGTCGACACGGCCGAATCGGCGTACCGCACGAGTCCGAGGTAGCGGGCGCCGGAGGTCAGGCCGGTCCAGCTGAGCTCGTAGCTCGTCTTCTCGCCGCGCACCGCGGCGATCGGGTTCGGGTTCGCCGTGAACGCGCCCTCGCCGCCCGGCTGCACATTGGCGTAGGTCATGTCCCACGTCATCGGCGCCGAGGTCGAGTACACGTTCGCGACGACCAGGTAGGTCCCCGCCTCCGGAGCGGTGAGCGTGACCTGCTCGTCGGCCGATCCTGTCGCCGACTGCCACTTGGTGTAGTAGCGCAGATCGTCAGGGCTCACCACGTGGTAGACCGAGAGGTCGAGGTCGCTGCCCGTGTCGTCGGACGAGTCGAGGTCGAAGCGCGACAGCGTCGTGCCGGCAGGCACGTCGACGATCCACGACACGTCCTTGTTCTCGTCGCCCGAGGCCTCGTCGCCCGAGTGGCCCTGAACCCGGCCATCCGGGTCGGCGAGCAGCTCGAACGGGGTGAGGCCCGACAGGTCGAGCGCGAGGTCTCCGCTCAGACCGGGGGTGACCTCGACCGTCGTGGTTCCGTCGACGCCTGTGCCCGACACCTCTGCCGGAGCATCCGCCGTCACCGGGAACACCGCGATCGGCGAGCGCACCGAGTTCTTCGCACTCGACCAGGTGAGGGAGCCGGTCGCCCACTGCTCGACCGGAGCGCTGGCGTTGTCGAACGTCACCGTGAAGCTGGCGGTCTGCCCCGCACGATCGAACTTCAGCGTCGAGGGCTCGACCGTGACGTCGATGCCCGGGAGGTCGACGGATGCCGTGAACGTGCCCTTCTCGGTCGAGGTGACCGTGCGGGTGACCGTCTGCGCGCTGGCGAGCGAGCCGATCGAGAACGAGGCGATGTTGAGATCGCTGCCGTCGATCGGGTCTCCGGGGAAGTCGGCCAGCCCCTTGCCTTCGAGGTACGCCGTCCAGTCCTTGACGCCGTTCAGATACAGCAGACCCGGCGAGAAGTATCTCTTCGGATCGACCTGACCCGCACCCTGTTCGAAGGGGTTCGTGTTCTTCGAGCCGTCGGCGTTCACGGTGTCGTAGGCGGTGGTCATCATGGCCGACTTGATCTCGGCCGGCGTCGCATTCGGACGCTCGCCGAGGTACAGGGCGGCGAGGCCCGCGACGTGAGGAGCGGCCATCGAGGTGCCCGAGAGGATGCCGAAGGTGGGCGCCTCGTCGGCGGCGTTGTTCGTCGCCGCGAGGATCGCGACACCGGGTGCCGCGACATCGGGCTTCATGATGTCGCTGCCGTCGGCCAGCATCGGGCCACGGCTCGAGAATCCGGCGATCTGCGGAACCGGAGTCGTGACTCCGGTGGTGTTCTCGCCGATCAGCGTGACGGGGCGGTCGACGCCGCCCTGCACGTAGGCGAGCACCGCAGCGCGGTGGGCGGAGGCGAGGTGCACGGTCGGCACGGCGTGGAAGTCGTTGTCGAGCGAGTCGGCGCCACCGGGCACGTTCACGAGGATCATGCCCATTCCTCCGGCATCCTTTACGACCTGTGACTTCTCGGCGCGCGCGTTGTTGCCACGATCGCAGACCACGACATGTCCGGTCACCTTCGCAGGATCCAAAGTCCCCGGCAGGCACTGCTGAGCGTTCGCGGCGCCGGAGGCGGCCGCGTCTCCCGCGTAGATCGACGCACCGGTCACCTCGCTGCCGAAGGGCACGCTCACCGAGGCGCCCGCCTGGGCGAACCCGTCGAACGTGACGGTTCCTTCCCACGTGGGGATCGTGGATGCCGCGACGGTCGTGTACCAGGGCGACGCGTGGTCGGCGGTCGAGGCGTCGGGGCCGTCGTTGCCGGCGCTGGCCGACACGAAGACTCCGGCGGCTGCGGCGTTGAAGAACGCGATGTCCTCCGGTGCGAGCACGGTCTTGGCCGCGCCTCCGCCGATCGAGTAGTTGATCACGTCGACGCCGTCGGCGACGGCCTGGTCGATCGCCGCGACGAGGTCGCTGAGCGCGCAGATGTCATCGGTGGTCACCGCGGGGTCTGGGCCCTCGTAGCAGGCCTTGTACGCCGAGATCTTCGCCCCGGGCGCGACGCCCGAGATCTTGCCGAAGTCGACGTTCTCGATCGACGCCTTCACGCCGAAATTCCCGGCAGCCGTGCTCGCGGTGTGCGAGCCGTGGCCTGCGCCGTCGCGCGGCGACAGGAAGTCGTACTGGAAGTCGAAGCCGTCGGCCTCGGCGCCCGTGTAGAAGTACTGCGCGCCGATGATCTTCGACGAGTAGTCGCTCTTGTCCCACTCCTGGCCTTCGACCATGAGCGACTTGAACTGACCGCCGTCGGACTTGTCGAAGTAGATGTACGTGCCGTCGGTGTAGGGCTCCGCACCCTTGTGACGGTTCTGCTGCTTCTTCTGCTTCTTGAGCTTCTTGCCCGCGAACGACGGATGCTCGGGCGCGATGCCCGTGTCGATCACGCCGACCACGATGCCTTCGCCTGCCCGGTCGACGCCGCCGGTCGCCTGCCAGATGCCGCCGCGGCCCTTCTTGTCGTCGCCGAGCCCGAGGAACGACGTCGAGGTCTGCGCGTCGGGGTGGCGGATCTCATCGGGATACACGTCGTACACGTCCTTCGACGCGCGCAGCTTGTCGACCTGCTCACCGGTCAGTTGGGCGCTGAAGCCGTTGAGGACGACCTGGTAGCTGGTGTCCGGAGTCACGCCGATCTGCTGAGCCAGACTCTGCTGCTCGGTCTCGAGGTGCTGCACGTAGCGCTGCGACTCGGCCGAGTCGGTCTCGAGCTGTTCGCCTTCGGCGGGCTTCGTCGCCTGGAGACCCTTCACGTCGCCGGTGTAGCTGGCGAGGGGGTCGGACTTCATCACGACGATGTAGTGCCCGGGGGCGCCCTCGACGGGAGTGGGATGTGTCACCTCCTCCACGCCTGCGTAGCCTGCGGTGGCCGTCGACGCGATGAACAGCGTTGCCAGGGTGGTGGCTGCTGCCATCCGGAGGGGGGTTCGACCCATGTGCTGCTCCCAGATGATCACGATGCGACTGGGTTGCCGCACCATCGCTCAACGTAGCCTCGCCCCTGGACTCACACCAGATCCATAGGCGCTTCCTGGCCGATCGGCCAGGCTCTGCATCCGATGGTCGACAGTAGGCTGGAGGCGTGTCATCCCCCTCCTCCGCGCTCTCGACCCGCGTGCTCCTCGTGTGCGCCGCGATCGGCGTGGCGACAGGGATGCTGGGAGGCATCGCCGGCTGGGTCACGGTTCCGGTGATCGCGGGGCCGGCCTTCCTCTACGGCCTGGTCCTCGGGTCGCACGTGCTGCCCGGCATCATCGCGCAGGAGGTGCTGCGCCGCCCGCTCGTCGCCCTGATCACTCATGTGATCGCAGCGCTCATCGCGAGCGCGTTCAACCCCGCGTGGACCATGCGCTTCCTCGGCACCGCGCTGCTGTTCGGCGCGATCCAGGAGGGCGTTGCCGCCCTCACCCGCTACCGCGCGTGGGGCGCCTGGCGGTTTTTGGTCTCGGCCGCCCTGATCGGTGTGATCGTCGCCGTCGTGGTGTACTTCGCGGTCGATCTGTCGGTCAGGCCCGCGTGGGAGCAGATCGCCTACCTCGTGATCTCCGTGCTCGGTCCCGTGGCCTGGACGGCCGTCGGGCTCGGCATCGGGTCGGCGCTGAACCGCGCGGGAGTCGCACGGCGATAGCGTCGGCATCCGACCGCTCCTTCCCCGAGCCGCCGACTCCCCGTTCCCCACC
>NZ_JBJDRH010000016.1:0-63306 GCF_044987465.1 Microbacterium sp. ZW T6_19
GTACCGCAGCGAGTGCGCTCAGCGCGGGCATGGCGCCGGCGCCCGCCGCCACCGCGAGGGGAGTCACCGCCGCGCTCACGGCCACCGTCCCGGTGAGCGCGCTCAGCACCCCGGTGGCACTGCCGACCACGGCGCCCTTCGCAGCCACGGAGCCTGCGGCCTCCACGAGGCCGAAACCCATGCCGGCGGTGGCCGCCGCGACGATGAAGAGCAGAGTGGCGTCGGCGCATGCTCCGGCCACGAGCGCGGCCGCCTGCAGTGCGCTGCCGACGATCAGAGTCGTGCGAGCGGGGCGCCGGAGCATCAGCGGGCCGGAGAGCAGGACGCCGACGAGCAGTCCTGCGAACAGAGCGGGGACGGCCGGGCTCAGGTCAGCCCCGATGCTCCGTTCCGCGGCGGGCAGGACCGCCGGGACGAACGACGCGGTGACGCCCAGGCTCGCGAACGCCGCGAACAGGCCGGTGAGGGCGTGACGGCGCGAGCTGCTCACGCGCCCGAGGCTCGCACGTGGTGCACGGCGGCGAAAGTGTCGCGCAGCGCCTCCATCGATCGGTCGTAGTTCGACTGCGCGACGCCGATGAAGATGCAGTCGACGACCATCAGCTGGGCGATGCGGCTGCCCAGGGCGCCGGACCGGAACCCGGTCTCCCTGGCTGCCGTGGTGAGCACGATGTCCGCCTGACCGGCGAGCGGAGCGCCGGCGTGGTTCGTGATCGCGATGGTCGTGGCGCCGGCGCGCCGTGCCAGCATGAGGAACTCGATCGTGTCGGTGGTCGCGCCGCTGTGCGAAACCGCGATGGCCACGTTCCCCGGCTGGAGGGTCGCAGCCGAGGTCCATGCCGCATGGTGATCCGACCACTCGAGCGCGGTCCTGCCGATCCGGGTCAGCTTGCGCTGCAGGTCGAGGCCCACGATCGAGCTCGCGCCCACGCCGAAGATGTCGACGCGGTTCGCGGCGGTGATGGCGTCGACGGATGCCCTCAGAGCCTCGGTGTCGAGGACCTTCGCCGTGTCGGCGAGTGACAGCGTCTCGGCGAGCGAGACCTTGGCGACGATGTCCGACAGGGTGTCGTTGCGATCGATGTCCCCCGAGACGTCGGGCAGCGCCGCAGTGTCGAACGTCTCGCGCTCGACGTCGCGGAGGACGTGGTTGCGAAGCTCGCGCACGTGGTCGTACCCCAGCCGCTTGCAGAAGCGGACGACCGAGGTCGTCGAGGTGCCGCATCGCTGCGCGAGTTCGGCCACCGAGTAGCCGGCGGTGGTGGCCGGATCGGCGAGGAACAGGTCGGCGATGCGCTGCTCGCTCGGGCGGAGCTCCGGGCGGATCGCGCGCATGCGGACGAGCACGGGGTGGGCGCCGGCGTCGTCGCGTGCGGCTTCGTAGGGCATGGGCAGTCTCCGATCGCTGATCACACAGTAGAGGAATTTTTGTTACATGAGAAGCGAACTTGGTGTACTTTTGGTGCACACCAAGACCGATGATGTTCGCGGGGCGACAACGGCGATGTGCCGACCCGACGCCGAAGCGATGCATCCCCAAGCCTGGAGGAATCAGCAATGAGCACAGCACGGCGGGCGTCGTTCGGCGCCCTCACAGCGACAGGGGTCGCCCTGGCCCTCGTCATCACCGGTTGTTCGGCGCCGTCGAAGCCCGCGCCGTCGGAGGGCGCAGCCGCCGGCGGCGACATCGTCATCGGTGTCACCAGCGACCCCGACACCCTGTTCCCCTGGAAGGCCACGCAGTTCCAGGCGGTGAACGTCCTGCAGAACATCTACGGCACCCTCACCGAGTTCGACGAGGACCTCAACGTCGTCCCCGGTCTCGCCGAGTCGTGGGATGTGTCTGAGGACGGACTCACCGTGACCTTCCACCTCCGTGACGGTGTCACCTTCGCCGACGGCAGCACCTTCGGCTCCGAAGACGTGAAGTACTCGCTCGACGCGATCGCCGCGGAGGCGACCGCCGCGGTCGCACGCAGCTCGCTCGCATCCGTAGCCGGCGTCGAGGCGACCGACGAGAAGACCGTCACGGTCACGCTGAAGACTCCGGATGCCGCGCTGCCCGCGAACCTGGCCGTGATCAACATGGCCATGCTCTCGTCGGACGACACCGAGGAAGGGCTCAACACCACGCCGAACGGCACCGGCCCGTTCGTGATGGAAGACCGCACGCCCAGCCAGTCGCTCACCCTTGCGAAGAACGACGACTACTGGGGAGACGCCGCCCTCCTGGACACGGTCGAGTTCCGGGTGATCCCGGACGAGTCCTCGATCGTCTCGGCCATGCAGTCCGGCAACGTCCAGCTCGCCGTGTTCGACGACCCGCTCGTCGCGCAGACCGCCGAGGGCGCCAACGTGACGGTGGCGACGACCCCGCAGCTGAGCTACCACGCGCTCCAGCTCAACGCCACGCACGGCGACCTCGCCGACGTGAACGTGCGTCTCGCGATCCAGTGCGCGATCGACCGTCAGGAGGTGCTCGACACCGCTGCTCTCGGTGAAGGCGAGGTCACCGGCCCGATCACGTCGCCCGCATACAAGTCCGATCCCGACGCCCGTCCGTGCCCTGAGCGCGACCTCGACAAGGCAGCCGACTACCTCGACAAGGCGGGCAAGTCCGACGGCGTGACCATCAAGGCCATCGTCTCGCAGGGCGAGTACGCGACGTCGGTCAACGAGGCGCAGAACCTCAAGGCGCAGCTAGCCGACGCCAAGATCACGCTCGAGCTCGAGGTGCTCGAGTCGGGCGCGTTCGTCGACCGTTGGATCGCCGCCGACTTCGACGCCGCCGTCGCCCTGAACGGCGGACGCCCCGATCCCGACGGCATGTACGGCCGATACTTCACCAGCACCGGAAACCTGAACAAGGTCGCCGGCTACTCCTCGCCCGAGCTCGACGCCCTGTTCGCTGAAGGACGTCAGACGGCCGACCCGGAGAAGCGCAAGGAGATCTACGCGCAGGTGTCGGAGAACCTCGAGGACAACGCGGCGTGGATCTGGCTGTTCACCAGCTACACCTACACCGCCGCGGCGTCGAACGTCGACGGCTTCGTCCCCATGGCGAACGGCTCGCTGCAGTACCTGCGGACGACCTCCATCAAGTAAGCAGCGCGACGCGGCGGTGCGGGCCAGTCCCGCCCGCACCGCCGCCCCGACGACAGGCATCCTCCCGCCCATGTTCAGACAGCTCCTCCGCAACAGCGTGCTGCGCCGCATCCTCGCAGCCCTCGGCACGCTCCTCGGCGTCGCCGTGTTCGTCTTCCTGATGCTGCGCGCCATCCCCGGCGACCAGATCAGCTCCGGCCTCGGCACGGAGGCCGCGGCCCTGACGCCGGCTCAGCGCGCCGCCCTCGAGGCGTACTACGGCCTCGATCAGCCGCTCTTCGTGCAGTTCTTCTCATGGCTCGGCAACATCTTCACCGGCAACCTCGGCTTCTCCTCCCGTGCGCAGACCAGCGTGCTCGACCTCACCGCGGCGGCGCTGCCCGTCACGTTCGAGCTCGCGATCTTCTCCATCGTCATCGCCCTCCTGATCGGCATCCCGCTCGGAATGCTCTCAGCGTCCAAGCCCGACTCGATCAGAGACGGCGCCGGCCAGATCGTGGGCCTCGCGGGCCTGTCGATTCCGGCCTTCCTGCTCGGGACCGCGCTGCTCGCGGTGCTCGCCTCGTCGTTCGGGTTCAATCCCAACGGCCAGGGATTCGCGCACTTCTTCCAGGACCCCGTCCTCAACCTGCAGCAGATGCTGCTGCCCTCCATCGTCCTCGGCTTCGGGATCGCCGCCCCCATCATGCGCACCACGCGCACGGCCGTGCTCGAGATCCGCGCCAACGACTTCATCCGCACCGCACGCGCCAAGGGCGTGCCGCCGCGCCGGCTGCAGTTGCGCCACGTGCTCGGCAACGCCCTGGTTCCGATCGTCACGATGACGGGTCTGCAGTTCGGCTATCTGCTGGGCGGGGCCGTCGTCGTCGAGCAGATCTTCTCCCTCCCGGGCATCGGACGCCAGGTCCTGCTCGGCATCCAGCAGAAGGAGTATGCGCTGGTGCAGAGCACCGTGCTCGTCATCGCGCTCGCCTTCGTCATCGTCAACCTGCTCACCGACCTGCTCTACCGGGTCATCGATCCCCGGGTGCGTGCCGCATGACCGACATCTCGCAGACCCCGACTCTCGCCCCCGGCGGCGGCAGGACCATCGAGCGTGTGCGGCTGCTGCTGCGCAGCCGGAGCGGGCTCGCCGGGCTCGTCATCGTCGTGCTGCTCGCCGCGCTCAGCCTCGTCTCCGCTTTCGGGATGCTGCCGTTCGACCCGCTTGCGCAGGATCCGCCGTCACGGATGCAGGCTCCGAACGGCGCGCACTGGTTCGGCACCGATCAGTTCGGTCGCGACGTCTTCGCCCGCGTCGCGGCAGGCGTCGCGAACTCCGCCCTCATCTCCGTGGTCGCCGTCGCCTTCGCGACCGTCGTCGGCACGGTGTGCGGCCTCGTCGCCGGGTTCTACCGGGGCGTCTCCGACGGCGCCATCACCGCGGTGACGAACGTGCTGTTCGCCTTCCCGCCGCTGCTGCTCGCGCTGTCCCTGGCCTCTGTGTTCGACCGCAACTGGTTCACGATCGCGGTGGCCATCGCGATCGTCTACGTGCCGATCTTCATCCGCGTTACCCGTGGACCGGTGCTCTCGCTGCGCGAGGTCGAGTACGTCAAGGCCGCCAAGAGCACCGGCCAGAGCCGCATGGCGACGATGTTCCGCCACGTGCTGCCCAACATCACGTCGATCATCATCGTGCAGGTCACGCTGTCGCTGTCCTGGGCGGTGCTCACCGAGGCGTCGCTCAGTTTCCTCGGTCTCGGAACGCCGCCGCCCGCGCCGTCACTGGGGTCGATGATCTTCGAAGCCCGCACGCTCGTGACCATCGCCCCGTGGACCATGATCGCCCCCGGCGTCGTGGTCGTGCTGCTCGTGGTGGGACTCAACCTGCTGGGCGACGGCCTGCGCGACAGTCTCGATCCGCGCAACAGGGGAAGGCGATGACCGTGGAGAATCTGAGCACACTGGTGACCGAAGCCAGCGATCCGCGGTACGCGGATCTCGACCGCATGAGCGTGGCCGAGCTCGCGCAGACCATGAACGACGCTGATGCGACCGTGCCCGCAGCTGTCGGGCGCGCCCTGCCGCAGATCGTGCCGGCGATCGAGGCCGCGGCCGAGCGAATGTCGCGTGGCGGGCGCCTCATCTACGTGGGAGCCGGCACGCCGGGCCGGATCGGCGTTCTCGACGCCTCGGAATGCCCTCCGACCTTCAGCACCCCACCTGAGCTCGTGTTCGCCATCATGGCGGGCGGTACCGGCGCGATCGTGAATCCGGTGGAGGGCGCGGAGGACGACGCGGATGCCGGCGCCGCCGCCGTCGACCAGGCGGCGATCGGTCCGCTCGACACCGTGATCGGGATCGCTTCCAGCGGGCGTACGCCCTTCGTGGTCGCCGCGGTGCGCCGAGCCCGCGAGCGCGGGGCACTGACCGTCGGGCTGTCGTGCAATGTCGCAACCGAGCTCAGCGCCGCCGCCGATCACGGCATCGAGGTCGAGGTCGGGCCCGAGGTGCTCACCGGCTCGACCCGTCTGAAGTCGGGCACCGCGCAGAAGCTCGTGCTCAACATGTTCTCGACCATCGTCATGGTGCGCCAGGGCAAGGTCTACGGCAACCTCATGGTCGATGTGAAGGCCACCAACCACAAGCTGCGCGAGCGCGCGATCCGGATGGTGCGGACGATCGCCGATGTCGAGCGCGAGGAGGCGGTCCACGCGCTCGACGAGGCGGGGTACGACGTCAAGGTCGCTGCCATCATGCTCCGCCGCGGCGAAGACCTCGCCGCGGCGACCGCACGACTCACGTCAGCCGAGGGTCGGCTGCGCACCGCACTGGAGGAGGACTGATGCGCGTTCTCGGGCTCATCTCGGGCACATCGCACGACGGGATCGACGCGGCAGTCGTCGACTTCATCGAAGAAGACGGACAGCTCACCGGCGCGGTGCTCGCCGCGACCAGCGTGCCCTACGCCCCCGCGCTGCGGGCGCGGCTGATCGCTGCGCTCCCACCTGCGCAGACCACGCTCGCCGAGGTCTGCGAGCTCGACACGCTCATCGGCCAGGCGTTCGCCGAGGTCGCGGTCGAGGTCGCCACACGGGCCGGCGGCGTGGATGCGGTGTGCTCGCACGGCCAGACCGTCTATCACTGGGTCGACGGCGCGCACGCACTCGGGACCCTGCAGATCGGCCAGCCGGCGTGGATCGCCGAACGGGTCGGCGCGCCGGTCGTCTCAGACATCCGCATCCGCGACATCACGGCGGGCGGCCACGGCGCGCCGCTCGTGTCGTTCCTCGACGAGCTGCTGCTGCGCTCCCATGCGGGCACCGCGGCGGCCCTCAACCTCGGCGGCATCTCGAACATGACGGTGGTCGGGCCCGACGGCCTCATCGCCTACGACATCGGCCCCGCCAACGCGCTGGTCGACGCCGTGATCGTCGAGCACGAGCTCAACCCGCTCGGCTATGACGACGACGCCGGCATCGCCCGCACGGGGGCGGTCGACGAGCCTCTGCTCGAGACTCTCCTCGCCGACCCGTACTACGCGCTCACCCCGCCGAAGAGCACGGGCAAGGAGCACTTCCACCTGGGCTACGTGCACGAGCACCTCGCCGCACAGGGACGGGAGATCCCGGTCGCAGATCTCGTGCGCACGCTGACCGAGCTGACGGTGCGCACCGTCGCCCGTGACGTGCGCGCAGCCGGCATCGGCTTCCTCGCGGTGTCCGGGGGCGGATGCCGCAACCCCCTCATCCTCGACGGTCTTCGAGCGGCGCTCCCCGGCACCGAGGTCGTTCTGGCCGACGAGCTGGGCGCGCCCGCCGACAGCAAGGAGGCGATCCTGCTCGCGCTGATCGGCTGGTGCACGCTGCACGGCGTGCCGGCGATCGTCCCCGGGGGCACGGGAGCACGCGAGCCGCGCATCCTCGGCGCCATCACGCCGGGCGTCGGGCCCCTTGTGCTGCCGGCGCCCATGGGCGGCATCGCGGCTCTGACCCTGACGGCGGCATCGGCATCATGACCATCGAGGTGCGCCGCGCGACCCCGGACGACCTGTCCGGGGTGCTCGGCGTGTTCCTCGGATGCTGGCGCGAGAGCTATCGTGGCATCCTCCCGGATGCGGCGATCGAGGCGATGACCGACGAGCGTGCGCGGGCGCTGTGGGCGAGAGTGCTCGCGGACGACGAGGGCGAGGTGCACGTCGCGGAGCGCGAAGGGACGATTCTGGGGCTCACCCGCTTCGCCTGCACGGCGGACCGGGGCGCCGTGCACTCGCTGTACGTGTCGCCGCAGGCGCACGGCGGCGGTGTCGGCCGTCTGCTGCTGACTTCTGCTGTCGAGGCCCTGGTGGCCGCCGGTGCTCGGTCTGCCGTGCTGTGGGTGTTCGCGGCCAACGCTCCTTCGATCGGGTTCTACGAGGCGCAGGGGTGGAGCGCCGACGGCGCCACCAGAACGCAGCCCGAGTTCGGGGAGCCGGAGCAGCGGATGCGCAGGGAGCTGCCATGAGCGTGGTCGACCGTCTGCGCGTGCTGCGCGTGTCGTCTCCGCTCGTGCGCCCGTTCGTGACGAACGTGCGCCGCGTCGACGCGCTCGACGTCGTGCTGATCGAGGCGACCGATTCCGACGGGCGCCGTGGGTGGGGAGAGGCAGCGATCAGCTGGCGGGTCACCGGGGAGAGCCCCGAGAGCGTCGCGGCCGTCGTGGCCGGTCCGTTCGCCGATGTCGTGCTCGGCGCCGGCGTAGAAGATGCCGACCGTCGTCTCGCCGGGGCGGCGTGGGGGAACGCGGCGGCTCGCAGCGCGATGGAATGCGCGCTCGTGGACCTCGCGGCGCAGGCGCGAGGGATCCCGCTGTCCGTCGCGCTGGCCGAGGACGCGTACCCTGCCCCGTCATCCGCGTCGCCCATCCGCATCCGGACCGACATGACGCTGTCTGCCGGCCTGCCCGACGATCTCGCCGCGCAGGCGGCAGCGCACGTCGCGGCCGGATTCCGCTGCCTCAAGACGAAGGTCTCGGCCGACACCGACGCGCTCGCAGGGCTTCGCGCGGTCCGCGCCGCGGTGGGCGAGGGGATCGCTCTGCGCGTCGACGCGAATCAGGCGTGGGATGCGGCGACGGCGATCGCCGTCATCGGCTCTTGCGAGGACGCCGGCCTCGGGCTCGATCTCGTCGAGCAGCCGGTGCCGGCAGGCGACCTCGACGGTCTCGCTCGTGTCGTCGCGGCCGTCGAGACACCGATCATGGCCGACGAATCCGTGCGGACCGCGGCCGATGTGCGCGCCATCGCCGAACGGGGTGCGGCACACATCGTCAACATCAAGCTCGCTAAGACCGGAGGCCCAGCAGAGGCGAGACGCGCGGCGCTCACCGCACGCGAGCACGGACTCGACGTCGTCTTCGGCTGCATGATGGAGTCCGCCGTGGGCGTGACCGCGGCAGCTCACCTCGCGGCCGCGCTCTCCCCCGAAGGGATCCACGATCTCGACGCCGCGCTCTGGCTGCGGCGCTCTCCGGTCGTCGGCGGCATCCGCTCCGCCGCAGATCAGCTCGTGCTCGGCGACGTCGTGGGGATCGGCGTCGCCGGGCTCGACTCCGACGTCGACGCCGATGTGCTCGTCGACATCCGCGCGGGGGTGCGCGGATGAGCGCCGCAGATGCCGTCGAGGTCGTTCTCGCACACCCGTCGGCTCCCCTCGGCGCAGTCGCCGGGATCGCCTCCGCGCACGAGAACTCCGTGTCAGCGGGCGGATCGGCCTCGCTCGACGGCAGGACCGTGACGACCGAGACGGCGTTCGACCTGGCCTCGGTGACCAAGGTCGCGGCGACGACGACGATGATCCTTCGCCTCGTCGCCCAGGGCGCCCTCGCCCTCGATGACACGGTGGCGCGTGTTCTGCCCGGCACCTCGTGCGCGCCCGAGACCACGATGCGCGACCTCTTGCAGCACCGGGCCGGGCTGTGGGAATGGCAGCCGCTCTATCTGTTCGACGATGCTGCGTCTTCGACGATCGACGCGCTCCCTCTGAGATACCCGCCAGGGTGCGAGCGCCACTACTCCGACCTCGGCTTCATGCTGCTGGGCCGCATCGTCGCCCGGGTCGTGGGCACCTCGCTCGACACCGCCTTCGAGTCGCTGGTCGCGAAGCCCCTGGGTCTCAGCCGCACGGGCTTCGGGCCTGCGGTCGGACCCGTCGCAGCCAGCGCCCTCGGAGACGCCGCGGAACGCCGGATGGTCGAGACCGGGAAGCCCTATCCGGTGCTGACGCCGCGCCGCGACTTCCCCTGGCGCGAGCATGAGATCGTCGGCGTCGTCGATGACGGCAACTGCGCACACGCGCTCGACGGTGTCGCCGGCCACGCCGGGCTGTTCTCGACCGTCGGGGACCTGCTCGCGCTGGGCTCCGCCCTCGCTCGTCCGCACGAGCATCCGGAGCTCTGGTCGGTCGAGTCCATTGCGGAGTTCTTCCGTGACGGCCCCGACCCGGGGCAGGCGCTGGGCTGGCGCAGCGCCCGCGTGCACGTCGACGGTCGGCCAGAGCGGATGCTGTGGCATCCGGGCTTCACGGGGTGCGCCTTCGGCGTCATTCCCGGCGCCGGCGCGTCGATCGTGTTGCTCACCAACCGCCTCTTCGCCGCCGACCCCGTGACGACCGAGGTCCTGTGGCGTGAGGCCCTCCCTGAGATCCTCGGCCCGCAGGGCCGCCCCGACGAAGGAACGAGAACACCATGACCACCGATCCCGTCCTGAGCATCAGCGACCTCGCCGTCGCCTTCCGCACCGGCGGAGAGCTCGTCACCGCGATCAGCGACATCAGCATCGACGTCGCCGCGGGTGAGACGGTCGCGATCGTCGGCGAATCCGGATCCGGCAAGTCGACCACCGCAGCGGCGGTCAACCGACTGCTGCCGGAGAACGGCGTGATCACGGCGGGTCGCATCCGCTTCGACGGTCGCGAGCTCACTGAGCTCGGCGAGAACGCGATGGTGTCCCTGCGCGGTGCGGGGATCGGCCTCGTCCCGCAGGATCCGATGTCGAACCTGAACCCGCTGATGCGCGTCGGGGCGCAGATCGGCGAGGCTCTCGAGGTGCACGGGCGCACCTCTGGGGCGAAGACGGCGGAGCGGGTCGTCGAGTTGCTCGAGATGGTGGGCATCTCCGACGCCGCGAACCGCGCCCGCCAGTACCCGCACGAGTTCTCCGGAGGCATGCGTCAGCGCGTGCTGATCGCGATGGGGCTCGCCTGCCGCCCGAAGCTCCTGATCGCGGATGAGCCCACCTCCGCCCTCGACGTCACAGTGCAGCGTCGGATCCTCGACCAGCTCGACGAGCTGACCGGCGAACTCGGCACCGCCGTGTTCCTGATCACGCACGATCTCGCGCTCGCCGCGGAGCGCGCCGACCGGATCGTCGTGATGTTCCGCGGCAGGATCGTCGAAGAGGGGACCTCGGAGGAGGTGCTCGGCAATCCCCGGCACGAGTACACGAAGCAGCTCATCGCCGCAGCTCCCAGCCTCGCGTCGCGACGCGATCAGCGCGACCGACCGGAGCGGCACGACGCGACGCCGTTCGTCGAGGTGCGGGATCTGCGCAAGGAGTTCGCGCTGCGGTCGCCCAAGGCGGGAGAGCCCCAGACGTTCACCGCGGTCGACGGCGTGAGCTTCACGATCGCACGTGGGACGACCGTCTCGATCGTCGGGGAGTCAGGATCGGGCAAGTCCACCACGGCGAACATGGTGCTCGGTCTCGAGGATGCCACTTCGGGGTCGATCCTGTTCGACGGCGTCGACCTCACCGGCCTTCGCCGTCGGGAGCTGTTCGCCCTGCGCCGCAGAGTGCAGCCCGTGTTCCAGAACCCGTACGCATCGCTCGACCCGCGCTACACCGTCGCGGAGTCTATCGCCGAGCCCTTGCGGGTGCACCGCGTCGGCACGGCGGAGAGCCGGCGCGCACGCGTGCGTGAGCTCCTCGAACAGGTCGCACTGCCCGCCGCCATGGCTGAGCGGCTGCCGCACGAGCTGTCGGGCGGTCAGCGTCAGCGGGTCGCGATCGCTCGGGCCCTCGCGCTGGAGCCGGAGCTGGTCGTGCTCGACGAGGCCGTCTCGGCGCTGGACGTGCTGGTGCAGGCTCAGATTCTCGAGCTCCTGGGCGAGCTGCAGTCGCGTCTCGGGCTGAGCTATCTGTTCATCAGCCACGACCTCGCGGTCGTGCGGATGATCTCCGACGAGGTGCACGTGATGCAGCGCGGAGTCATCGTCGAGAGCGGCACGCCGGAGCGGCTCTTCGACGACCCGCAGCACCCCTACACGCGCGAGCTGCTCGCCGCGATCCCGGGGGCGTCGCTGGCGTCATGACCTCAGGGGCGTCGGTCGTCGTCGTCCCAGGGGCCTTCCCACCAGCCGGCGCGACCGTCGGACTCGTCTCCGCGGCCGCGACGGCGTGAGCCCGCGAATCGCGCGATCATCACGATGAGCGAGGTCACGAGGCTCAGCGTGACGACGAGGAACAGCAGGTCGTTCTGACTCATGGGCGTCTGTTCTCCGCCGCATCCGCCACGATCTTCTCGATGCGCGCCGCGCGGGTCTCCGCCCGCTTGGCCATGGCGATGTGCGTGAGGCCGAGCTTCTTGACCGACTTCGGGAACGCGTCCCAGTTCGCACGGGCTGCCGGCACCGCGTCGAGGGCTGCCGTGAACTCGGGCGGTTCGATCCCGGCCTCCGGGCCGTCGAGCACCTCCCAGGCTCCGTTGGCCTTGGCGACGTCGAGCGCACGGATGCCGGCCGGCGCCAGCAGCCCCGCGGCCTCGAGCTCGGCGATGCGCGCCTTGTTGGTCGCGGCCCAGCCGCTCGACGGGCGCCGAGGAGAGAACCACTGCCCGACCGTCTGATCGTCGAAGGTGCGCACAGGGCCGTCGATCCAGCCGAAGCAGAGCGCGTGGCGCACGGCGTCTTCATAGCCGACGCCGACGTTCGTGTTGCCGCGCACGCTCAGCAGCCACACACCCGCGGTGCGTGCGTGGTTCTCGTCGAGCCAGGCGCGCCAGGCCGCGGCATCCGCTGCCCGCACCCGCTCACCCTCATCGAGAACGCCCACTCGTCACTTCTTCGTCTTGACCGTCGGGATGGTCTCGGTGATGCGGGGAAGCAGATCGGCGACCGACTGCACGATCTCGTCGGGGCGGAACGGGTACTTCTCGATCTCGGCCTGATCGCTGATGCCCGTGAGTACGAGCACCGTGTGCAGGCCCGCTTCGATTCCGGCGACGACATCGGTGTCCATGCGGTCGCCGATCATGCCGGTGCGCTTGGAGTGCGCGCCGATCTTGTTCAGGGCCGAGCGGAACATCATCGGGTTGGGCTTGCCGACGACGTACGGCTCCTTGCCGGTGGCCTTCGTGATGAGCGCGGCGATCGCGCCGGTCGCGGGGAGCGGTCCGTCGGCGCTCGGGCCGGTGGCGTCGGGGTTCGTGACGATGAAACGCGCGCCGTCGTTGATGAGCCTGATCGCCTTGGTGATCGCCTCGAACGAGTAGTTGCGCGTCTCGCCGACGACCACGAAGTCGGGGTTCGTCTCGGTCATGATGAACCCGGCGTCGTGCAGGGCGGTGAGGATTCCGGCCTCGCCGATCACGAACGCCGAGCCGCCGGGCAGCTGCTGCTTCAGGAAGTCGGCGGTCGCGAGCGCCGAAGTCCAGATGCGGTCCTCCGGCACGTGCAGTCCGCTCGTGCGCAGGCGCGCGGAGAGGTCGCGGGCGGTGAAGATCGAGTTGTTCGTGAGCACCAGGTAGGGGATGCCGGAGCTCTCCCAGCCGGCGAGCAGTTCGGACGCCCCGGGGATGGCGTCGTTCTCATGGACGAGCACGCCGTCCATGTCGGTGAGCCAGCATTCGATGTCGTCGCGTTGTGCCATGTGCACAGCCTAGAGGGCGAGGATGACGCGGAGCAGGCCGTCAGGCGCTGAGCCAGATCACCTCGGCGGCGTCGCCCACCGCGACGGGCGCCCCGTCGACCACGATCCCGTCGGCGGTCACCGTCACCTCGGCGCCCACCGCGACCCCCGCCGCCTCGATCACCCGCAGGACCTCGGGGTCCTGATCGCTCACCCGGAGCACGCGGCCGACGTGACCCACGGCGGCCGCGGCGAGCAGCACGAAGGGCTCGCGATCGACCTGGCCCGCGGAATCCGGAATCGCGTCCCCATGCGGGTCGAAACGCGGCCGACCGAGCCGGGCGTCGATGCCTTCGAGCAGTCGGTCGCTGATCGTGTGCTCGAGCACCTCGGCCTCGTCGTGGACCTCGTCCCAGCCGTAGTCGAACTCGCGCACGAGCCAGGTCTCGATCAGTCGATGCCGGCGGATGATCGCGAGAGCGCGCTCGGCGCCGGCATCCGTCAATCGCACCGCCCCGTACGGGACGTGCGAGACCAATCCTGCTGCGGCGAGCTTCTTGACCATCTCTGTCACGCTCGACGGCGCGATGCCGAGCTTCGCGGCGAGCACCGAGGGGGTGATCGGCGCGTCCTGCCACTCGGTGTGTGCGTAGACGGTCTTGAGGTAGTCGTCAGCTGCGGGGGATGCCACGGGTCCAGCCTAGGGATTCGCGACATCGACGAGGAGGCCGAAGGCGACTTGGCCGGCGAAGAACACGACGAGGAAGCCGAGCAGCGCCGCCGCGAGCGACAGTCGCCCGTCGAAGCCCTCGATCTGGGCGATGCCGATCTTCCTGGCGCGGAACGCGAGCACGAGAGTCGCGATGCCGAGGGCGAGCTGCACCCACGGACCGCCCACCGGGAGCACGTTCGGGAACGCGACCAGCAGGCCGCCGATCAGCCCGGTCGCGAGTCCGATCCACGTGAGAAGGCGGACGACGGATGCTGCGGGCATGTGATTCAGCGTATCCTCTCTCGGATCCGAGCCCTCGCCGCCTCCGGAATGAGCAGGGCGGTTTGCGCGGTCAGAAGTGCGTCTGCTTCAGAGTGCCGTACTTGATGAGGAGCTCCTCGAGCGCGGGGTGCCCGTCGGGGTGGTCGAAACGGATGGTCTTCCCGGTGCCGTCGCCGAGGACGATGTCCGAGCCGTTGGAGAAGAGCAGCGCAGACCATTGTGCCGACCACACGACCGCATTGCGATCGTCGGATGCCGTCACGCCGCCCTCGTCGAGTTCGACGGTCGTGATTCTGTCGGTGCCCTTCACCGGGAAGACGGCAGGGAACTCGGTGTTCTCCCACTCGCGGAAGTACGCCGTCAGCCCGATGCGGGCCTGCGGCCAGCCGGCGCGCAGACTCCGGCCGATACGCGAGACATGCACCTCGTGCTCGGCCCACGCGCCCTCGGCATCCACGAGATTCAGCACGAGACTGCCGCCGATCGGGTACGTCTCCCGGAACAGCTCTTCCTGACGCCTGTCGGAGGCATCGAGGTCGCTGCTGGCGAGGAAGGGCTGTTCGCCGATGATCTGCTGCCGGACGGTGAAGGTCCGCTGTGTCGCGGCCTTCTTGCGGCGCGAGCTCAGCACGCCGAAGAAGACGATTCCGATGAGCACGAGCACGCCGGCACCGAGAAAGATCAGGATTCCCAGGTCATCATCCACAGACGAAGAATAGCGGAGCACTGAATAGGCGTTCAATCAATGTCCGACGACACCGTCGGATCATCCGGTCGCCAGCAGCCACAGCAGTGCGCCGTTGAGGGCGATCAGGAGGATCGACGCCACGATCCCGGCCGCCGTCGTCCAGATGCGGTTCGCATACGACCCGAGAGTGCGTCGCTGTGCGGTGAGGACCACGAGCGGGATGAGGGCGAAGGGGATGCCGAAGGACAGCGCGACCTGACTGAGCACGAGCGCGAGCGTGGGGTCGACGCCGAGCCCCAGGATGACCAGGGCGGGGATCAGGGTCACGAGGCGTCGGGCCAGCAGAGGGATGCGCACGTGCAGCAGCCCGTGCATGATCTCGGCTCCGGCGTAGGCGCCGACCGAGGTCGATGCGAGACCGGATGCGAGAAGGCCCAAGGCGAAGAACGTCGCGACCACGGGGCCGAGACCTGCGGCGAGTGCGGCGTGCGCGCCCTCCAGCGAGTCGGTGCCCTCCACGCCGGCGAGGTTCGCGGCGGCGAGCAGCAGGATGCACAGGTTCACCGAGCCGGCGATGATCATCGCGATCGACACGTCCCAGCGGGTCGCCGTCAGCAGACGCCGGATGCGCGAGGGTTCCGTGCGCACGGCCTCGGCGGCGGCATCCGCCTTCTGCCCTCTCGCCCCAGACGAGCCGAACCGGTCGCGGGCGAGCGAGGAATGGGCGTAGATCGCGTGCGGCATGATCGTCGCGCCCAGGATGGATGCCGCGAGCAGCACCGAGCCGGTTCCTTCGAAGCGCGGGACGATTCCGCCGACGACTCCCGCGGGATCCGGCGGCGCGACGAAGACCCCCGCGACGAAGCCGAACGTGATGATCGCCATGAGCGAGATGATCACGAACTCGAAGTGGCGAGGTCCGCGGCGGCTCTGCACTGCGAGGACGATCATCGACACGGCGCCCGTGATGAAGCCGCCCAGCAGCAGCGGCACGTCGAAAAGGAGGTTCAGTGCGACCGCGCCGCCGATCACCTCGGCGAGATCGGTGGCCATCGCGACGAGCTCGGCCTGCAGCCAGTACGCCCGTCGCGCCCAACGGTTGCGCAACCGGGCGCCCAGCACTTCGGGCAGGCTCTGGCCCGTCACGACGCCGAGCTTTGCCGAGAGGTACTGGATGAGCCAGGCCATGATGTTGCCGGCCAGGACGACCCAGACCAGCAGATAGCCGTACTGCGCCCCCGCGGTCATGTTGCTCGCCACGTTGCCCGGATCGAGGTAGGCGACCCCGGCGACGAGCGCGGGGCCGAGCAGCCACAGGCTGCGAGGGGCGACGGCCGGCGGCGCCATGTCGATCACCGAATTTTTAGGCATGCCGAAATCGTAGCGGATTTTTCGGTCCACCTAAATAACGATCGGTCGACGGTTCTCGATGTCGGCATCCCGCGCGTGCTACACCAGGGAGGGGAGGGGAACCATGTCGCTGACGAGGACGAGCACCGCCTGGTGGGTGCTCTTGTTGCTGGCCGTGCTGAGTGTCTTCCCTGTGGCCGCGGCCACCATCTCGCAGGGGGCGGATGCCGGAACCGACGTGATGGACTCCTGCTGGGCGAGCGACCTGCCCGACGGGGTGGAACCCCACGACAACACGCTGCGCACCGTCGAGATCACGTTCATCCCGGCGGGTCGCCTGTGCGACTGGGAGGCGGGGGACACGCAGACCGGCTGGCCCACGACCATCGCCGCACTGATCGGGAGCATCATCGCCGTCGTGGTCACCGCCTTCGCGCTGCGTTTCGGCGGAGCGGCCAGACGGGTCGTCACGCTGCTGCCGCTCGTCGCCATCGCGGTGCTGTGGTTCGTGATGTGGTCGAGCACGCTCTACGTGATCATCGACTGACCGGCACCCGTGTCGGCCGCGGATACGCTGGCCTGATGGACGACGCGCAGGCGGGCTCAGCGACCCAGGACTCGGCACAGCCGGGATACGGCGTCGGACCCTGGCCAGGGGAGTGGCCCGAAGAAGAGCACTACGACCCGGAGCTCCTCGCCCACGGCGACACCCGCAACGTGATCGATCGCTACCGGTACTGGCGCATGGAGGCGATCGTCGCCGATCTCGATCTGCAGCGGCATCCGTTCCACGTCGCGATCGAGAACTGGCAGCACGACATGAACATCGGTTCGATCGTGCGCAGCGCCAACGCGTTCCTCGCCGACACCGTGCACATCATCGGGCGGCGTCGCTGGAACAAGCGCGGGGCCATGGTCACCGACCGCTACCAGCACGTCGTGCATCACGAGACGGTCGAGGACTTCGCCGCGTGGGCGGCGGATGCCGGCATCCCGGTCATCGCGGTCGACAACGTCGACGGGGCGGTGCCGGTCGACCGCGCCGAACTCCCCGAGAGCTGTGTCCTGCTGTTCGGCCAGGAGGGGCCGGGGCTCTCCGCCGAGGCGCTCGCCGCGGCATCCGCCCATGTCGAGATCACGCAGTACGGCTCGACCCGATCGATCAACGCGAGCGCGGCCGCCGCCGTGATCATGTACGAGTGGTGCCGGAGGTACGCCGCGTGAAGATCTTCCCCAGGATGGCCGCTCTGCCCGTGACAGTTCTCGCGCTGGCCGGCTGCACAGCTGTGACGGACGCTGCACCGTCTCCGGAGCCGACAGCAGTCGTGACGCAGTACACGCCCGCTCCCGAGGCCACACTCGAACCGCTGTCGGACGTGGAGATCGCGCTCGCTACCCAGGTGCGCGATGCGGCTGTCGACGACCTGAATCGGTGGACGGATCGGGAGATCATCGGCGTCGGCTGGTACATCTGCGAGCAGTTCGATCTCGGTGTGAGCGGCTTCGAACTCGAGGATGGACTCAAGCAGACTCGATTCAACGACGCGATGGTGGCGGCCTTCATGGAGCCATCCGTTTCTGCGCTGTGCCCGGAGCATGTCGACAAACTCGACGACGGCACGGTCTGAACGGACTCAGCCCAGCTTGGCCTCGACGTTGAGGTCTCGACCCACCGTGACACGCAGACCGTTCAGGCGGACCGCCGAGCCGGAGCGCGAGCCGTTGAGATCGAGAGTGCGGCCGACTTGCGCACGTATCGCTTTGCGAGCGGCGCGCAGCGCGAGCGCCACGATCGGGTTGCGGCTGCCGACCTCGAGTTCGTGCACCGTGACGACCGCGTCCGGGCTGATTCGCAGTCGTACCTTCGCCCGCGCCGAAGCGCTGAGCAGCCTCCATCGCGCGCGGACCCGGGCGGAGAGACGGATGCCGTCGGCTCCGTCCTGATCGAGGTCGACCCGGACGGAACGGATGACGAGACCCTCTGCGGCGAGAGCGGCGCGAGTCACACGCTCGAGCAGGGGGCCCACATCGGAACTGCGGATCGACGCGGAGAGCGCACCGCGCATCCCTTCGCCGTCGTCACGGAGTTCGGCGCCGAGCGCTGTCTCCGGCCGGGCCGAGTCGGTCGGCTCCGCATACTCGAGCCATTCGATCGGCGCATCGAGGAGTTCGACGTCGATCGTGAGCGGGATCTCGTCGATCCGCACCGGCGCGGCGATCAGCCGCACCCTGCGTGCGATCCCCGACCGCCGCGACCGGATCTCAGAAGTCGGGGACGATTCCGCCACGCCGCCTGTCGTGGCCGTCGCCGAGGGCTGTGGCCTCAGTCGAAGAGCCGCGCCGCTCGCATCGATCGTCAGATGCTCGAGGTCGTCGCCGCGGAGGTCGGCCGCGACCCGGACGTCGTCGAGGCCGTCGAAAACGTCGGCCGAAGCAGCGAGCTCATCGCGAATCCGGCGGATGACGGCATCCGCGTCTTCCGGCCAGGCGCTCATGCGTCCACCGAGATCCACCGACCCGAGCGCACCCGCCAGCCCAGCGTGCCGAGGCGCGCCAGGAGGTAGATGCCGAAGAAGGCGACGGCGAGCCAGATGAGGCCTGCCGCCCCGTCGACGCCGGTGGCCGCGATGATCCACAACGCGGGCAGGAACGGCACCAGGTTGATGCCGCCGGCGACCGCGAGATACTTCGCGTCGTTCGCCCCCATCAGCACGCCGTCGAGAACGAAGACGACGCCGGCGATGGGCTGGGCGACCGCGAGCACGATCAGTGCGGGCTGCACGAGAGCGGCTACTGCGGCGTCTCCGGTGAAGACGATGCCGAGGACTCCCGACAGCGCCCCGATCAGAGCGCCGACGATCACGCCGAACCAGGCGCCCCACGCGACTGTTCGCGCCAGCACGCGATGCACCTGAATCTCATCCCCTGCGCCGAGCTCCTTGCCGATCAGCGCCTGGGCGGCGATCGCGAGAGCATCGAGGGCGAAGGCCGCGGCCGAGAAGATCGTGAAGACGATCTGCCATCCGGCGAGCTCGGTCGTGCCGATCCCGGTCGCGATGCCGACGGTCGCGAGCAGGGCCACGCGCAGGCTCACGGTGCGCAGGAACAGCCAGCCGCCCGACCGCGCCGTGCTGCGGATGCCGCCGCCGTGCGCGCGCAGGGAGGCGCTGTGCTTCGAGGCGAGCCGCTGCACGACCAGCACGTACGCGGCGACCATGCCCCACTGGGCGGTGACCGTGCCGGCGGCCGATCCTGCGATGCCCCAGCCGAGTCCGTAGATGAAGACGTAGTTGAGCAGAGCGTTGGCGCCGAAGCCGAGACCGGCGATCCACAGCGGCGTCATGGTGTCCTGCATGCCGCGCAGCAGCCCGGTCGCAGCGAACACGATGAGCATGGCCGGCAGGCCCCACATCGAGATAACGAGGTAGGCGTTGGCCTCGGCGGCGACCGCGTCGCTCGCGCCGAACAGCGACACGAGCCACGGAGACGCCACGGCTCCGATCACGGCCAGCACGGCGCCGAGCCCGAGCGCGAGCCACATGCCGTTGATGCCGACGCTCACGGCCTCGCCCGGTCGACCGGCGCCGAACCGCCGCGCGACTGCGGGCGTCGTCGAGTAGGCGAGGAACACCATGAGCCCGACGACCGTCTGCAGCACGGCGCTCGCGATGCCGAGACCGGCGAGCGGTGCGGTGCCGAGGTGCCCGACCAGCGCGGCATCGACGATGAGGAACGCGGGCTCGGCGATCAGCGCGCCCAGTGCGGGCACGGCGAGGCGCAGGATCTCGCGGTTCAGGCTCACCCTCCGAGCCTAGGGGGATGCGGCGACATGGCGGCTCGTGCGCGGGGCCCGATCGGCGCGCGTCTTGAGGTGACGCCTCGCGTCGGTATCCGCGGCGGATTGCGGCAGCGGGCGCTACGCGAGCGCCGCGCGCGGCCCGAGCGCGCCCGGCGTACCCTGGAACCAGTCGGAGGTGCACATGACCGATCCACGAGAGGCCGCGGCCAGGTATCGCGCGCGGCAGCAGAGCGGCAGCGAGACGGATGCGGATGCCGAGACCGGCACGGCGCCGGGCGCAGGCGCGGCCGTGGACCGGGCCGCTTACATCGAGAGCGCGATCCAGGTGGCGATCCGCCGGGGCGATTTCGACGATCTGCCCGGTGCGGGCAAGCCGATCGAGGGGCTGGGCGACCACCACGATCCGGACTGGTGGATCCGCCGCAAGATCGAGAACGAGAACCTGACGGGGCTGGGGCCGCCCGCGATCCTGCTGCGCACCGAGGACCGCGAGCTCGACGACCAGCTCGACCTGCTCGGCCGCGAGTCCGACGTGCGCCACGTGCTCGAGGACTTCAATCGCCGCGTGCTCGAGGCCCGGCGGCAGCTGATGGGCGGCCCGCCCGTGGTGACGCAGCCGCGCGACATCGATGCGGAAGTCGCCGGGTGGGCGGAACGCCGCGCTGCGCGTCGTGCATTGCGTCCCGCCGACGCCGAGAGGCCCAAGCGGCGCCGCTTCGGCATCCGTCGCCGCGCTTGACCTGACAATGACCTGCGCTTCCGAAGAACGATTGCGCTTGCGAAGGACGTTTTTCGACCAAGCGTCCTCCTGAAGAGCGAACAGCCTTGCGACGCGCGTGTACTCGGCCGGGAGCCGGCCTGTCCTCCGATCCTGATGTCGGGTGCGCCGCATAGGCTGTCTCCATGACCCTCCCCGCAGGCCTCGCCATCGAAGAGTTCAGCTCCGACATCCGCCCGCAGGACGACCTGTACCGCCACGTCAACGGCACCTGGTTCGCCCGCACCGAGATCCCCGCCGACAAAGCCCGATGGGGCGCGTTCCACATGCTCGCCGAACAGGCCGAGAAAGACGTCAGGGCGATCATCGAGGAGTCGCAGGACGCTGAGGAGGGCACGCTCGCCCGCAAGATCGGCGACCTGTTCGCGAGTTTCATGGACACCGCGCGCATCGACGCCGCCGGTGTGACGCCGCTCGCCGAGACCCTCGCCGAGATCGACGCGCTCGACAGCATCCCCGCGTTCCTGCGCGCCGTCGGCGCCTACGACCGCGACGGCCGTGCTCACCTGATCGGACTGTACGTCGACGGCGACCCTGGTGACCCCGAGCGGTACCTGCCGGTTCTTCTGCAGGGCGGTCTGTCGCTGCCCGACGAGAGCTACTACCGTCTCGACACCTTCGAGGAGACCCGCGCGAAGTACCGCGAGCACCTCGAGCGGCTGCTCGCACTCGCCGGTATCTCGGATGCCGCGGCGCACGCCGACCGGGCGATCGCGCTCGAGACCGAGCTCGCCTCGCACCACTGGGACAACGTGCGCAGCCGTGACGCCGTCGAGACGTACAACCTCAAGACCTGGGCCGAGCTGCAGGAGCTCGCCGGCGTCGACCTCGCGCCCTGGCGCGAGGGAGTCAGCCCGTCGAACCCGGTCGCTCTCGACGAGGTCGTCGTCTCTCAGCCCAGCTTCTTCGAGGCTCTCGGCTCGCTCCTCGTCGCCGACCGGCTCGACGACTGGAAGGCGTGGCTGCGCTCCCAGGTGGTGCACGCGGCCGCTCCCTTCCTCACAGACGATCTCGTGCAGGAGAACTTCTCGTTCTACGGCACCGAGCTCTCGGGCGTGCCCAGCATCCGCGAGCGCTGGAAGCGCGGCGTCTCGGTCACCGAGGGCGCCCTCGGAGAGGCGATCGGCAAGGTCTACGTCGAGCGCCACTATCCGCCGACGGCGAAGGCCGCGATGGACGAACTGGTCGGCAACCTCATCGAGGCGTACCGGCAGAGCATCACGACCCTCGAGTGGATGACCGCCGAGACCCGCGAGCGCGCGCTCGCCAAGCTCGACGCCTTCACGCCCAAGATCGGCCACCCCGACGTCTGGCGTGACTACTCCTCTCTCGTGATCGACCGCGACGACCTGTTCGGCAACGTCCGCCGCGCGGCGATCTTCGAGCACGACCGTCACATCGACAAGGTCGGCAAGCCCATCGACCGCGCCGAGTGGCACATGCCGCCGCAGATGGTCAACGCGTACTACAACCCCTCGATGAACGAGATCGTGTTCCCGGCGGCCATCCTGCAGTACCCGTTCTTCGACGTGAGCCGTGACGCGGCGGCCAACTACGGAGGCATCGGCGCGGTCATCGGGCACGAGATCGGCCACGGCTTCGACGACCAGGGCAGTCGCTACGACGGCGACGGCAAGCTCGACGACTGGTGGACGGATGCCGACCGCTCGGCGTTCGAGGAGCGCACCAAGGCCCTCATCGAGCAGTACGACGCTCTGGTCCCCGAAGGGCTCGACGCCGAGCACCACGTCAACGGCGCCCTCACGATCGGCGAGAACATCGGCGATCTCGGCGGCCTCGGCATCGCGCTCAAGGCGTACGAGCTGTCGCTCGGCAGTGCAGAGGCCCCGGTGATCGACGGCTACACCGGCGTGCAGCGCCTGCTGTTGTCGTGGGCGCAGGTGTGGCAGCAGAAGAGCCGCGAAGCCGAGACCCTGCGACTGCTCACGATCGACCCGCACTCGCCGACCGAGTTCCGCTGCAACCAGATCGTGCGCAACATCGACGCGTTCTACGAGGCCTTCGGCGTGACCGAATCCGACGCCCTGTGGCTGCCGCAGAACGCCCGTGTGACGATCTGGTGACCTTTCTCCGGAGTTCGTGAAGGATCCTCACTCACGAGGGTTACGATATCCGTGCTGCTGGGGAGTGCATCCCCATGGCATCCCGCAATCCAACCCCCCTCAAAGGATCACGCGTGGGCGCTCCCGAGCCGGTCGAAGGCTTCCGCCACTCGTCGAGCTCTGACTCTCCGTCAGGTCGGCGGTCTCAGCGCGCGGTACGGCGGCTGCCGCGCCGCGCGGCGATCGGCAAGCGGTCGTTCACCTCGACCCTGCGCTCTCTCGAGATGCTGGCGGATGCCGGTGCGCAGGTGTCGGTGCACGTCGTCGACCTCGATTCCCACGTGCACGTGCTCTCCGGCGACGACCACGTGACAATGCCGATCGCGGGACTCGGAGTCGTGCCGTTGCTCGTCGAGGTCGCGGCCGCGTTCGAGGCGGGAACCCTCGATCCTCTCGAGATCGTGGAGCGCGCCGCCACCGACCAGGTCTCGACCTCAGGGGTGTGGCGGCACCTGCACGCGCCGGCGCTGCCGCTGGAAGATCTCGCCGTGCTCGCGGCCACCGCGGGTGATCCGATCGCGGCGAATGCGCTGCTGCAGAAGGTCGGTCACGACCGCGTGCGCGAGCGCATCGAGTCGTTGGGGCTGCGACGCACGGCGCTGCTCGACCGCTTCCGCGACCAGCGCGGTCCCGACGACGCCCCGCACGTCGCGGTGGGCTCGTCTCGTGAACTCGCGGGCCTGTTCTCCGCTCTGGTCAACTCGCAGGTCGTCGATGCGGCGGTGAGCGCCCAGGTGTCGGAGTGGCTCAGCCTCAACCAGGATCTCAGCCTCGTGGCGGCATCCACCGGACTCGATCCGTTCGCGCACGACCACGACGCCCACGGGCTGCTGTTCATAAACAAGACCGGCCGTGACCGCGGTGTCCGCGCCGAGGCGGGCGTGCTCGCGGGACCCCGTGCAGGCGTCGCCTACTCGCTGATCGTCTGCTTCGACGACCTCTCGATCGCGCACCGCCTGCGTGCGCACGACGCATTCCGCGTCCTCGGCGTCGAACTCATGGAGTACACGCACTAGTTCTCCCGCCGTCTAGCATCGAGGCATGCCTCACCCCGACTGGACCCCGCATCGCCGTGACGACGGAGAGCTCCTCGGCTGGATCCACCCGGAAGGCGACGAATGGGTCGCCGTCGACGTGCTCGGGCGCCCGGCATCCGCTCCCGTCGAGTGGCTCGACGCCGAGGCCGCACTCGAAGAGCACGGCATCGCCTGGCTGGCGGACGCGTGGATGCTGGAGGGCGAAGGCGACCGGCCGCTGCGCGTGCGCATCGTCGAGGTCACGCCCGACGAAGCGGGTGCGCCCGGCAGGATCGTGGTGAAGATCGACGACTTCGGCGACATGACCCGTCCGGCGACCGCGCAGTTCACGCTGGCGTGGCCGATCCCCGACCGGTTGCGTCCGCCGCGCGACGGCGACCCCGATCCGCGCGAGATCACGCGCTGACGGTCAGCTCGGCAGCGACGGATGCTGCTCCGCTGAGCGCTGCCGGGGAATGAACAGCGACAGCACGACGGCCACGGCTCCGGCCACGATCGCGAGCCAGAAGCACACGTCGAACGCGGCGCGCGTCGGCACGGCGACGCCGTCGACCGTCACGCTCATCGCCGCGAGCACCCCGCCCATCACCGCCGAGGCGCTCGACGTGCCGACCGAGCGGAAGAGCGCGTTCAAGCCGTTCGAGGCGCCGGTCTCGTTCGCCGGCACGGAGCGCATGATGATCATCGGCATCGCTGCGAACGTGAAGCCGATACCGACGCCGATGAGGAGGTTGGCGACGAAGATGTGCCAGACCTCGCTCGACCACAGCAGCACGAACACGTAGGCGAGCACGATCGCGACGGCGCCGACGGTGAAGAGCGGTCTGGGTCCGACCGTGCGCTCGAGCCAGCCGGAGAGCGGGGAGATGACCATCATCACGAGACCGGCCGGCATGATGATGAGCGAGGCGCCCACCATGTCGAGTCCGAACCCCGAGCCGCTGCCGACCGGCATCTCGAGGAGCTGAGGGAACGTGACGTTCGAGGCGAACAGGGCGAAGCCCATGCCGATCGCGGCGATGTTGGTGAACAGCACGGCGGGGCGGGCGGCGACGCGCAGGTCGAGCAGGGGGTCCTTCGTGCGCAGCTGGTACCAGCCCCAGACGAGCAGCACCACGATGCCGCCGATGACGCAGGTGAGCGTGAACGGAGCGGTCCATCCCCACTCCGCGCCGCGGGAGACGAACAGCAGGATTCCGGTGAGTCCGATCGCAAGGCCGATGGCGCCGATCACGTCGAGCCGGCCGGAGGAGCGGAGCACGTCCTCGGGGACGGTGACGACGACCAGCAGGAGTCCGATCACGCCCAATGCCGCTGCGAGCCAGAACAGCCAGTGCCAGTCGGCGTTCTCGGCGAGGATCGCGGCCACCGGCATCCCAATCGCCCCGCCGACGCCCATCGTCGCGCTCATGAGTGCGACCGCCGTGCCCAACCGCTCGGGCGGCAGGGCGTCGCGCATCACGGCGATGCCGAGCGGCACCACACCGGTCACGGCCCCCTGCAGGGCACGGCCGATGATGACGCCCACGATCGAGCCCGACAGCGCCGCGATCGTCGAGCCCACGATGAGGAGGGCGAGCAGCACGATGATTACCCGGCGCTTGCCGTACATGTCACCCAGTCGGCCGGAGATCGGCGTGGCGACGGCGGCGACGAGGAGCGTGATCGTGACGACCCACGTGGTGTCTTCGCGAGACGCGTTCAGCAGGTGGGGGAGCTCGGCCTGCAGCGGCACGACGAGCGTGAACATGAACGACGAGCAGAGACCGGCGAAAGCCAGCACGGCGACGATCGCCCATTTCGGGGAACTGCGGGAGAGCCGTCTGCGTGCGCGCTCGTCGTTCTCTCCCATCGGTTCAGGCTATCGGCGTTCCGGAGAGCGGGACGCGTCGGCGCAGAACTGCCGGGTCACGATGGCAGGACGAATTCGCCCGTCTCGCCGGGGTTGACCGCGATCTCCCAGCGGAAGCCGTCGGGGTCGGTGAAGTACCCCGAGTACCCGCCCCACTCCCGCTGCACACCAGGACTGACCGGGGCCCCGAGCAGAGCGGCCTCGGCGAGCACATCGTCGACCTCGGCGGGGGTGGCGAGATTGTGCGCGAGGGTGATCGGTGCGACACCGGATGCCGGTGCCTCGCCGACCTCGGCCGTGAAGCCCTCGATCGACCACAGCGACAGGATCACCCGCTCCGCGACGGGGAACATGAGCACGTCGTCGCCGGAGAACACCGGCTCCCAGCCGAGGCCGTCGACGTAGAAGGCGCGGCTGCGAGCGAGGTCGGAGACGGCGAGGGTGATGAAGCTGACACGTTGCTGCATGGCTCGAGTCTGGCACTGCCGTCCGACATCCTGGACGATCCGCCTGTCGCGTGCGAAGCCCGCGGTCCGACGTGCTTGCATGTCGGAATGAGCGCAGAATTCGAGCAGCATCCCGCTGATACTCCGTTCCACAGGCGTCTCGTCTACGGCGAGCGGCCGGACGGGTCGTGGATGACGCGGGGACCGGCCGGCGCGTACGAGTCCGTGGTCATGCGCCCGCTCGAGCCGATGCTCGTTCCCGAGAAACCACGTGGCGGAGAACTTGATCCCGAGAACTGCGGCGGGTGCAAGTCGGACGAGCACACGATCTGGCATGACGATCTCTGGCAGGTCCGAGCCGGCTGGGAGCCCGGCGGTCTGCCGTTCATCGGTGCGATCTCGCCGCGAGAGCACTGGCTTCTGGAAGACGCCCCGGTCGAGGTGCTCGCCGCGCTCGGGCCGCTCATGCAGCGCGTCTCCGAGGCGGTCAAGAGCATCCCCGGTGTGGCCCGATGCCACTTCAGCCGCTTCAACGACGGCTCGGCGCATCTGCACCTCTGGGCTTTCGCCCGGCCGGCCGGGATGATGCAGGGGCGCGGTGCCGTGCTCTCGTACTGGGACGGCATGCTCCCCGAGATGAGCGTCGAGATGATGGAGGAGTTCCTCGACATCGTGGCGGACTCCCTCGCAGCCGGCGGCGGCACCGCCCTCCGGCGGGGCGAGGTTCCGCGATCCGTCTGAGAGGGGCAGACTGGACCCGTGCGCACCATCCGCGATCTCGACACCGTAGAACTCATCCTCGACGCCCAGGCTCTGCTGGACTCCATCCGCGGCCCCGAAAGGGTCGTCGACGCCGGCACGCTCCGCGCCTTGCAGCAATCGGGCAACTACGTGGTCGGCCTGTTCGACGGCGAGGACGGTGAGGAGCGCATGGTGGGGGCGTCGATCGCCTTCTTCGGCGAGCCGGGGCGGCGCGCGATGCACTCGCACATCACGGCCCTGCGCCCCGAATACCGCGGTCGCGGCTGGGGGCGCGAACTCAAGGAGCACCAGCGGCAGTGGGCGTTCTCGCGCGAGGTCGGCCGCATCAGCTGGACGTTCGACCCGCTCGTCGCGCGCAACGCGCACTTCTTCCTCACCGTGCTCGGCGCCAGGGTGACGGGTTACGCGGTCAACCAATACGGCATCTTCGGCGGAGGGGATGCGGGTGACGAGAGCGACCGGCTCGACGTCGAGTGGGCGCTCGCCGACATCGCGAAGCCCCCGGCATCCGATGCCGTGGTCGACACCCTCGCCATTCCCACGGATGTGGAGTCGCTGCGGGAGACCGATGCGGATGCCGCGCACGAGTGGCGTCTGCGTCTGCGCTCCGAGATGGAGGACCGGCTCGGCCGGGGCCTGCGCATCGCGGGCTTCGACGTCGAGCGCGGCTACCTCTTCACGGCCTGAGCGCCGCGCGCCACCACGATGTCGACCGGCCACCGTCCGGCTGACGTGGATTCGCTGGTGGCTCGTGCGTACCGCGGTGGCGCGGGTCGCGTGAGCGAGAGTTGCGGCGGAGCACGCGCGGATAGAATGGAGAGGCCCGCGTTCACGGGTTCCTCACCCGCATCCGACCATTGGAGCCACCGTGGCCGAACAGTCCCGTCTAGACAAGGTCATCGCCCTTGCCCGCCACCGCGGGTTCGTCTTCCAAGCGGGTGAGATCTACGGCGGTTCGCGTTCCGCTTGGGACTACGGACCCCTCGGGACGGAACTCAAGGAGAACATCCGCCGGCAGTGGTGGCAGACATTCGTGCGCGGCCGTGGCGACATGGTCGGCCTGGACTCGAGCATCATCCTGCCCAAGCGCGTGTGGGAGGCGTCGGGTCACGTCGCGACCTTCACCGACCCGCTGGTCGAGTGCCTCCAGTGCCACAAGCGCTTCCGCGCAGACAATCTCATCGAGGACTTCGAGGCGCGCAAGGGCCGCAAGGCCGAGAACGGGCTCGCCGACATCCCCTGCCCGAACTGCGGTACCAAGGGCCAGTACACCGAGCCCAAGGCGTTCTCGGGCCTGGTGAAGACCTACCTCGGTGTCGTCGACGACGAGTCCGGCATGTACTTCCTGCGCCCCGAGACCGCGCAGGGCATCTTCGTGAACTTCTCGAACGTGCTCACCGCATCGCGCAAGAAGCCGCCGTTCGGCATCGGCCAGGTCGGCAAGGCGTTCCGCAACGAGATCACCCCCGGCAACTTCATCTTCCGCACCCGCGAGTTCGAGCAGATGGAGATCGAGTACTTCACCCCGCCCGCCGAGGCGCAGGAGTGGTTCGAGCACTGGGTCGAGGCCTGCTGGAACTGGTTCATCGACCTCGGCATCGACGCCGACAACATGCGCCGTTTCGACGTCCCCGAAGAGGACCGCGCGCACTACTCGGCCGGCACCATCGATGTCGAGTACCGCTTCGGTTTCCAGGGCAAGGAGTGGGGCGAGCTCATGGGCGTCGCCAACCGCACCGACTACGACCTGTCGAGCCACAGTGAGGCCTCGGGTTCGTCGCTGAGCTACTTCGACCAGGCCTCGGGCGAGCGGTACACCCCGTACGTCATCGAGCCGTCCTTCGGCCTCACCCGCGCCATGATGGCGTTCCTCGTCGACGCCTACGTCGAGGAGGAAGTGCCGAACGCCAAGGGCGGCACCGACGTGCGCACCGTGCTGCGCCTCGACCCGCGTCTGGCCCCGGTCAAGGTGGCCGTGCTCCCGCTCAGCCGCAACGAGAACCTCTCGCCGCTGGCGCGCGAGGTCGCCGACACGCTGCGCGGATCATGGGCGATCGACTTCGACGACGCCGGCGCCATCGGCCGCCGCTACCGTCGTCAGGACGAGATCGGCACGCCGTTCTGCGTCACGGTCGACTTCGACTCCCTCGACGACCGCGCCGTCACCGTGCGCGACCGCGACACGATGGCGCAGGAGCGCGTCTCGATCGACGAGCTCGAGCGGTACCTCGCGGAGCGCCTGAAGGGCGCCTGACGCACGGCCGCGCCTCGTGCGTCGGCCGCGCCGAGACCCCCGCTTATCACCGAGACCCCCATCTGTTCACGCGAACAGGTGGGGGTCTCGGCGTCAGGTGGGGGTATCGGTGTCAGAGCTCGGAGGTAGGAGCGGATGCCGGGGCTGGCGCGCTGCCGGCGACCGCGCGTGCGTAGCGCTCCGACAGCAGCCGCAGCCGAGGGATCAGTTCCGGCGGGCTCTCGACCGTGAAGTCCATCATCAGCATCCCGATATAGGCGGCGACCGTGTCGAGGCTGTCTGCGCCGGTGACGAGGATGCAGTGGCTGTCGTCGACCGGTTCGACGACGCCGACCGCGGCGTGGATGCGATCGAGCACCGCCTCCGCGGGAGCGTCTATGCGCAGGCGCGCGTGCACGACCCAGCCGCTCACCGCGATCGTGCGCATAGCGAACGCCGTGTAGTCGCCACCGGGCAGCGGTGTCGGATCGAAGCGGCGACGCGTCGGCATCCGCAGGTCCATCCAGTCGACGCGGTACGTGCCCCATTCGCCCGCCTCGGGGTCGCGCGCGACGAGGTACCAGCGTCGATGCCAGGTGAGCAATCTGTACGGTTCGACCAGCGAAGGGGCGCCCTCGTAGTCGAAGCGCAGCCATTCCGTGTTGCGGATCGCGCCGGCGATGGCCTGGAGAGACGCGGCGTCGACCTCGGGGTCCGGCGCATCGGTGTCGTTGTTCTCGGGGGCACGGTCGACGCTCGACCGCAGGGCGTCGACCGTCGGGCGCAGGTGCGAGGGGAGCACCTGCTCGAGCTTGGCGAGCGCCCTCGCCCCGGATTCGGCCACGCCCGCGATTCCGGCCGCTGCGCGGAGCCCGACCGTGACCGCCACTGCCTCCTCGTCGTCGAGCAGCAGCGGCGGGAGCTTCCCTCCGGCACCGAGCCGATAGCCGCCGATCGAGCCGCGACTCGCGTCGACGGGATAGCCGAGGTCGCGGAGCCGCTCGATGTCGTGGCGGACGGTGCGGCCGGAGACGCCGAGGCGGGCGGCGAGTTCGCTGCCTGAGCGCTCCGTCCCGGTCTGCAGCAGACCCAGCAGGGCGAGCAGGCGGGCGGTCGGATCGGCCATCGGCATCCTCTCGAAAGAAGTTCTTCGATTAGGAACGAATCCAGCCTATTGCGTTTCTACTCTCGAGATATGGAAAACACGAACCTCACCTTCAGCCCCTTCACCGTCTCGGTCACCGCCGCCGAGGTCGCCGATCTGCAGGATCGCCTGGCCCGCACCCGCCTTCCCCAGCCGTCACCGACAGAGGTCGGCGACGCTGGCGACTGGGATGCCGGCACCCCGAACTCCTACCTCCGCGAGGCTCTGGCAGCGTGGCGCGACTTCGACTGGACAGCGGCTCAGGAGCGCATCAACTCCGTCCCGCACTTCACGACCGAGATCGACGGACAGAGCATCCACTTCATCCACGTCCGCTCCGTTCACGCCGACGCGACACCGCTGCTCCTCGCGCACACCTATCCCGGCTCCGCCATCGACTACCTCGAGCTGATCGACCTGCTCACTGACCCTGTGGCGCACGGCGGCCGTGCGGAGGACGCCTTCGACGTCGTGATTCCGGATGCTCCGGGCTACGGCTTCTCTCAGCCCCTGGCCTCGGCAGGCTGGACGACCGCGAAGGTCGCGGCGGCCTACGACCGGCTGATGCGCGGGCTCGGGTACGACAGCTACGGCATCCACGGCTCCGACAACGGCGCGATGGTCGCCCGCGAGCTCGGGCTGCTCAACCCCGAGGGCTTCCTGGGACTGCACGTGCTGCAGCTGTTCTCGTTCCCTTCGGGCGACCCGGCCGAGTTCGAGAAGCTCGAACCGCAGGACTACGCCGGGCTCGAGCACATGCAGTGGTTCCAGTCGGTCGGCGGCTACAACACGATGAACTCGTCGCGCCCGCAGACGGTGTCGGTGGGCATCAGCGACTCGCCGATCGGCCTGCTCGCCTACAGCGAGCTGTTCAACTCCTTCGGCAACGGCACCTCACTCGTGCCGCTGGAGAAGATCCTGCTCGAGGTCAGCGTGAACTGGTTCGCGAACGCGGCATCCGGAATGTCCCGCAGCTATCTCGAGAACGCCCGCGTCGAGGCTGAGCCGCAGATCAACCAGGCGCCGACCGGGGTCGCCGTGTTCAAGGACGACTTCCAGACGATCCGCGTGTTCGCCGAGCGCGACAATTCGAACATCGTGCACTGGAGCCGCTTCGAGGAAGGAGGGCACTTCGCCGCCCTCGAGCGCCCCGAGGTTCTCGCCGCCGACATCCGCACCTTCTTCGCCGGCCTGCGCTGAGCGCCGGCACTGGTCCTCAGCGCCTCAAGACCCCCGCTTCTCACCGTGCCCCCCCGTTGCATCAGGGGGTCGCGGCGAGAAGAGGGGGTCTCGGCGTCGCCGCCGTGGGGCGGATGCTCCGCCCCACGAGGCCGGTACTGTGAAGCGATGACAGATGAGGCCCGACAGCGCCGCCGCACGTGGGTGGCCGGCGGCGTTCTGCTGGTGTTCGCAGCCATCAGCGCCCTGGTGGCGCGCGGTCCTCTCGCCGGCATGGTCTACGCGAAGGACGTGTTCTGGGCGCTCGGCGCGCTCGTCCTCGTGATCGGCATCGGGCGGGCCGGAAGCATCACCCGACGACGGCCCTTCCCGACGACCGTCGTGCTCCTGCAGATCCTCGTCGCGAACCCGCTGACGGCGTGGTATCTCTCGACTCTCCCATTGGACGATCCGCAGAACCCGCATGCGCAGGAGGAATCCTGGATCAGCGTCTTCATGCCGTATTACGGGGTGGTATTCGTGCTGACCGTGCTCTCGGCGATCATCATCGGCGCGATGCGCGCGCTTCCCAGCCCATGGTCCTGGGCTCCGTCCTGGGTGCTCGTGTGGTCGTGGACCCTCGGCTGGACGTCCCTGTCGTTGTTCAGCGCGGCGCCGCTCGACACTCCGCTATCCACGATCGGCGCCTATCTCGGGCTGGTGTCAGCACAGCTCGGCACCCTGTTCCTCGGGGGCGTCGCGATCATCTTCGGGTGGCGGGCTGCGCTCGATAGCGCGGATGCGGTCGCCGCCCGACCGGAACAGAGCGGTCTCAGCCGGTGACGGTGAGCTGCACCTGCTCCGTGCCGCCCGCCTCGACCCAGGCGAGAGAGCGCTTCAGGATGCGCGTGAGCACGTCGAGATCGACCTGCTCGAGGTCCTTGATGTACAGGCATCCGACGCCGGTGGTGTGGCTGCCCAGCGAAGCGAGATCGTCGGCATGCGCATCGACGCCGTCGAACAGGTAGATCGTCGTCGCGGCCTTGCGCGGTGCGAAGCTCAGCACCCCGCTGTCACCCTCGGTTCCCGTCGGGTAGCGGTAGTGCACCGAGCCGAAGCCGATGATCGTGCCCCAGGTGTGAGGTTCGCGCCCCGTGATCTCCTGCATGAGGGCCGTCAGCGTCTCGGCATCCCTGCGGCGGATCGCCGGGCTGGAGCGGGCGATGAGGCCTGCGACGTCGTCGCCGGTCGGCTTCACTCCTTCGCCTTCGCGGCAGCCTTCATCGCCTTCTTGTGCTCGCGCACCTTGCCGAGCGACTCGGGCGAGACGATGTCGGCGACGCTGCGGTAGGAGCCCTCTTCGCCGTAGGGGGCGGATGCTTCGCGCCAGCCCTCTCCGCGGAATCCGTACTGCTTGCCGAGGAGAGCGAGGAAGATCTTCGCCTTCTGCTCGCCGAAGCCGGGCAGGGTCTTCAGCCGCTTGAGCACCTCGGCGCCCGAAGGGTCGCCCTCCGTCCAGAGGTTCTGCGCGTCGCCGCCCCACTGGTCGACGAGCTCCTGGCACAGCGTCTGCACGCGTGCCGCCATCGATCCGGGGAACCGGTGCACGGCAGGCGTCTGCTTGAACGCGGCGAGGAATTCGTCCGGGTCCATGCGCGCGATCGTGGGGGCATCCGTCGCCCCCGTGCGCTGCTCGATCTTGAGAGGACCGGCGAACGCGGTCTCCATCGGAACCTGCTGGTCCAGCAGCATCCCGACCAGCAGGGCCAGCGGGTTCTCGGTCAGCAGGGTGTCGGCGGCGGTGTCTCCGGTGATGTGAAGGGCCATGCCCCCAGTCTGGCACCGTTGCGTGCGCCCGCCTCGGTGAAGTTCAGCTGCCTCGGTCGAATCCACCGGATTCGTCCGAACGAGGCGCGCACCTCCGAGGAGGCGCGCGGTGGGAGCCGGCGAGACGGCGTCCGCGGGACTGCGTCAGGCGCTGGCGGATGCCGTGGCGTCGGGCTGCTCGGGTTCGATACCGTAGAGCGTGCCGAGGGCGGCGGTGAAGTCGTCGGCACGGCCGCTCGCCGCGAGCTCGTGCGCGCGAGCGGTCGGCGTGTGCAACAGCACTCCGGTGAGATGCCGCAGCGCCTGCTCGACCTTGCCGTCTTCGTCGCCACGGGCACGGGCCCTGGCGATCTCGGTGTCGAGCAGAGAGAAGATGTGCGAGCGAAGGGCGACCACCGAGGGGGTGACGCTCTGCCGCGACCCCACCACGTGGAAGGTGTCGGCAGCCTCTCGCACGACGCTGCGCGCGGCATCCGTCGCCTGCAACTCTTCGAGGGGTGCGTGCAGGCGGATGGTCTCGAGGTCGAGAAGCGCGACGCCTTCGAGGCTCGCGATCGCCGGGTCGACGTTGCGGGGCATGCCCAGATCGACGACGAGCTGACTGTGGGCCGCTGAGCCCGTCGAAGCGCCCACCGGGCATCCCGCCGCGGCGAGACCGACCGGCCGCTGCAGCTGCTCGAGCCCGAGCACCGGCTCGGTCGCCGTGGTGCAGGTGATCAGCAGGCTCGACCGTGCGGCGATGCGGGCGTAGTCGGACTCGGCCACAGGACGGATGCCGTGCTTCGCGGCGAAGACCTCCGCCCTGCCCGACGGCGAGTAGACCGAGATGTTCTGGGCTCCGCGCTCGCGGAGCGTCGCGAGGGTGACCGCGGCGTACGCGCCCGTGCCGACGAGCAGCACACGTTCGGCAGACCAGTCGGCGATGCGGCTGTCGGCGAGCTCGAGGGCGAGACGCACGAGCGATCGGCCGGCGCGGCCGAGGGCGGTGACGTTCTTGACCTTGCGCTGCGCCTGGCTGGCACGCTGGAACAGGCGCTCGAGCTCAGGCGAGGTGGTGCCGTCCTTGCGGGCGGACTTCAGCGCTCGTCGCACTTGACCGGCGATCTCGCCTTCGCCCGAGACGACCGACTCGAGCCCGGACGCGACGGAGAACAGGTGCTCGGCGACGCGTCGCCCCGCGTGCACGGCGTAAGCGCCGTCGAGTTCATTGGCGGCGACGCCGGTGGCGGACTCGACCGCTTCGAGCACGGCTTCGACGCCGATGGCGCCGGCCGCCGTGACGGGCTCGTCGAGTTCGACGTACGCCTCGAACCGGTTGCACGTCGCCAGAACGACCGCACCCTGCACGCACGGCGCCAGCTCCACCAGGGTGGAAGCGACGTCATCGGGGGTGCGGCTCAGGCGTTCGAGCAAGTCGAAGGAGGCGGTCTTGTGACTCGCCGTGACACACAGCAGCACCCTTCGATTGTACCGTCGATCGGTTACCGCGGTGTTTCACGGATGAAAGGATGGATGCATGGCCCTCTCCGACGCTCCGCTCCTCCGCGCCCTCAGGGGCGACCGCCCCGCTCAGACGCCGGTGTGGTTCATGCGGCAGGCGGGCCGTTCGCTGCCCGAGTACCGCGAGCTCCGGGTCGGCACGCGCATGCTCGACGCGTGTCTCACGCCCGACCTCGCCGCCGAGATCACTCTGCAGCCCGTTCGTCGGCACGGCGTCGATGCGGCCGTCTTCTTCAGCGACATCGTGATCCCGCTGCGCCTGGCCGGCGTCGACGTGGTGATCGAGCCCGGGCGCGGCCCGGTGTTCGCGAACCCCGTGCGTTCGGCCGACGATGTGCAGCGCCTCACCGCGATCGATCCGGCCGATCTCGATGGTACGGCGATCGCCGCGGCCGTGAAGATCGTGACCGATGAACTGGGCGACACCCCGCTGATCGGCTTCGCGGGAGCCCCCTTCACGCTTGCCGCGTACCTTGTCGAGGGCGGTCCGTCGAAGGAGCACCTGCAGGCGCGGGCCATGATGCACGCCGATCCCGACTCGTGGAACCGCCTGGCCGGCTGGCTGGCGCAGGTCTCGCGGAGGTTCCTCGAGATCCAGCGGGATGCCGGAGCATCCGTCGTTCAGCTCTTCGACTCGTGGGCGGGCTCGCTCAGCCCGGCCGACTACCGGGCCTTCGTGGCCCCGCAATCGCACGCGGCGCTGGACGGCATCGGAATCCCGACCATCCACTTCGGCGTGGGGACCGGGCCGTTCCTCGCCGACATGCGCCTGGACGGCGTGGCCGACGCCGTGGGCGTCGACTGGCGTCAGCCGCTCGACGAGGCCGCCGCGATCCTCGGTCCCGACGTCACGGTGCAGGGGAACATCGATCCCGCGCTGCTGGGCGCCCCGTGGCCGGTCCTCGAAGCGCATGTGCTCGATGTGCTCGAGCGCGGGCGCGCGGCCAGGGGACACATCCTCAACCTCGGTCACGGCGTGCCGCCCGAGACCGACCCCGATCAGCTCACGCGCATCGTCGAGCTGGTCCACTCCCGCTGATCCAGGCCCCGATCAGCGCCTCCAGGGCAGCCGGATCCGCAGGTCTCCGAGCCCGAACCGCCCCTCGGGCAGGGCGGCGCGGATGCGTTCGTCGCTGAAAGTGCGATGCGGGCGGAGGCCGACTGGCGGCTCGGGCGCGGGCGGCGCCGCTTCGCTCACGCCTTCTGCCAGCATCCGCGCCTGTGCCTTCGCGACGAGGGGAACCACCATCAGCCACTCGGTGAGCTGCGCGAGCACCCGGATCGTCCAGACCGGCATCGGGATGTAGGCGGGACGGCGCCCGGCGACGCGCGCGATGCGGCGGATGGCCTCGCCGAGCGTGACCTCGTCGGCGCCCATCACCGCGACCGTGGGCTCGGAGATGCGGCCCTCGAGTGCCGCGACGAGCACATCGACCGCGTCGTCGACGGGCACGGGGCGTGCCGTGCGCTCGCGGAACCCGACGGTCCAGAAGAACGGCAGCGTGCGCACGGCCTTGGTGACGTGATCGACCATGTGGTCGCCCGGACCGTAGATCATGCCGGACTTGAGGATCGTGTGGTCGATGCCGGAGCGGCGGACGATCTCCTCGGCCGCCCACTTCGACTCGTGGTACCCGGAGCCGCAGTCGGGGCGGGCGCGAAGGAAGCTGACCATGACGATCCGGGTGACCCCGGCGCGGCGAGCGGCCTCGACGACCGCCTGCGTCCCCTCGACGTGTACGCGCTGGAAGGTCTGCTCGCCGATCTCGCGGTTGATGCCAGCGCAGTGCGCGACGGCGTCGCATCCTGCGAACGCGGACGCGAGGGCATCGACGTCGGTGATGTCCGCTCCGGTACGGCGCGAGATCACGACCGGATCATCGAGGTGCTCTGCGAGATTGCGCCCGACGAAACCGCTTCCTCCGGTGATGGCCACTCGCATCGCTCTCTCCTTCGCCTGTTAGCTATCCGGCTAAACACTATCTAGCAAGGATGCTATATTGCAAACATGGCAGACAGCGCCTCCGACATCTTCGCCGCACTCGCGCACCCCACCCGTCGCCAGATCCTGCAGGATCTGAAGGAGGGCGAGCTCGCCGCTGGGGAGATCGCCTCGCGCTTCGCCGCCAGCGGGCCGACGATCTCGCGTCACCTGAGCGTGCTGCGCCAGGCCGGACTCGTCACCGAACGTCGCGACGCGAACCGCATCCTCTATTCCCTCGTGGGCGAGAGGCTCGCTCTCTCGGTCGGCGACTTCCTGTCGACGGTCTGCCCCGAGCAGATCGTGCTGCGCGAGGTCCGCAAGCGGGGGAGCAGCGGCACCACTGCAGAGGTCTGAGAGGCGTCGCCGTAGAGGCCTGAGAGAATCGTGGGATGACTGAAGAGCCCCCCGCCCTCGCAGCCCGTGCCGCCGAGACCCACGTCGTCGTGATCGGCGGCGGCGTCGGCGGGCTCATCGCGGCTCGTGAGTGCGCGAAGGTCGGCATGCGGGTGACGGTGCTGGAGGCGGCGGATGCCGTGGGCGGAGCGATCCGGCGCGCGACGCTGGGCGACATCACAGTCGATGCGGGCGCCGAGAGCTTCGCGACCCGTGGCGGACACGTGCGCGCGCTCGTGGAGGAGCTCGGCCTGGGGGACCGCGTGGTGGCGCCGGCCGCCGGAGGCGCCTGGCTCGCGGGCATCCCCGGCACCGGAGCCTCTCCGCTTCCGGTCGGCGGCATTCTCGGCATCCCTGCGAATCCGTTTCAGGACGACGTTCGCCGCATCATCGGCTGGTCTGGCGTCTGGCGCGCCTACCTCGACCGTGTCCGTCCGCCGCTCACGATCGGCCACAACCACAGCCTCGGCAAGCTCGTCACCTCGCGCATGGGTGCGAAGGTGCGCGACCGGCTCGTCGCCCCCGTGACGACTGGCGTCTACTCGGCGTCTCCCGAAGACGTCGACGTCGACATCGCCGCCCCGGGACTCAACGCCGCACTCACCAGCACCGGATCGCTGTCGGGGGCTGTGCAGGCCCTTCGCGAGGAGGGCGCCGCTCGGGCCGCGAAGGCGCCGGGATCCGCCGTCGAGGGACTCGACGGCGGGATGAGCGTGCTCGTCGACGCGCTGGTCGCCGATCTCGAGGCGCTCGGGGGCGAGGTCAGGACCTCGGCTCCGGTCACCCGCGTCACGCGCGAGGGCGCGGTCTGGACGATCACGGCAGAGGTCGACGTCGATGCTGATGAATCCGAGCCGTTGAGCATCGCCGCGGATGCCGTCATCGTCGCCACGTCCGAGTCGGTCGCCCGCGAGCTCTTGGTCGACGCGGCGCCGAGACTCGCCCGGACCTCAGCCGCTGACGCGCCAGAGATCGAGATCGTGACACTGCTGCTCGAGGCGCCGGCGCTCGACGCCGCCCCGCGGGGCACCGGGGTGCTCACGGTTCCCGGTTCGCACGTCGCGAAGGCGCTCACCCACTCGAGCGCGAAGTGGAGCTGGGTGCGCAGGGCGGCGGGTTCCCGCCACGTCGTGCGGGTGTCCTTCGGCGCGCAGGGCGAACCGGCTGCGACCGCGGCTCTCGACGACGACGATGCGGCGCGCCTGGCGCTGCACGAAGCATCCGCTCTGCTCGGCGTGCCGCTCGCCGCAGGCGATCTCGTCGCCTCCCACCGCGCGCGCTTCACGCAGTCGCAGCCCGCATCGATCATCGGAGCCGGTGAGCGTCGGGCGGCGGCGCGCGCCGCCGTGCAGGCTGTGCCCGGACTCGCGGTCGTGGGCGCGTGGCTCGCCGGCACAGGGCTCGCGCAGGTGATCCCCGACGCGAAGGACGAGGCGGATCGACTTCGGCACTCGCTTCTCTGGCGCTGACAGGCTGCGATCTGTCAACCCCCTGAGGAGTAGATGCCGAAATCGGCATATGGGGTTACGCTGGGAGCCTGGCACGCCACGAGTTGCTGGACAGTAACGAGAGGAGACCCCATGAAAGGGAAGATCGGACTCGTCGTCGGACTCGGCGTCGGATACGTGCTCGGCACGCGCGCAGGTCGCGAGCGCTACGAGCAGATCAAGACGCAGTGGCTGAAGGTCTGGAACCTCGACCCTGTGCAGGAGCAGGTCACGAAGGTGAAGAGCTTCGTCGGCGACAAGGCTGCAGCCGTGCCGGGAGCGATCTGGACCGGCGTCGTGAAGGTGGCGAAGTCGGTCGGGGGCGAGGGAACCCCTGGTCAGAAGCTCGATTCCGCTCTCGCCACCAGCAAGGACGCCGCAGACGACGTTGCGAAGGCGGCGGATGAGGCCACTGCCGAAGCGCGGAAGACGGCCGCGAAGGCCACGGCTGCGAAGTCCACGGCTGCGAAGAAGGCGGACGACTGAGATGCCCCGCCCGTTCCGGGATCGTGCGGACGACAGCCTGCTGACACTGCTCGGCGATCTGCCCGAGCTCATCACGAACCTCGTCAAAGCCGAGATCGACGCGGCTAAGGCGTGGGTTTCGAAGACATCCAAGGATGCGGGGATCGGCTCGGTCTGGTTCCTCGTCGCGCTGTTCTTCCTGTTCTGGGCGGTTCCGGTGATCCTCGTGTTCGCGATCGCCGGGCTGTCGTCGTGGTGGCCCGTGTGGCTCTCGGCGTTGGCCGTCTTCGGCATCCTGATCCTGGCGATGCTGTTCTTCGGCCTGCTCGGGTTCCTGCGCTTCCGCAAGGTCCTCTCGCGCGAGAACCCCGCGCAGGCGGTCGCCACCGACATCAAGCTCGCGAAGGGATCCGGCCATGACGAATTCTGACTCTGCCGCCGTGTCGGCGACGGCACTGCCGAAGACCGCGGTTCCGCTCGGCATCGCCGATCCGGTGAGCTCTGCGCGCGCGGAGCTCAAGGCCGCTCTCGCCGCGATCGAGATCAAGGGCAACGTTCCTCGGCGACTCGAGAAGGCCTCGGCTCGCGCGGCAGTGAAGGCCCGGCGATTCGCCGACCGCAATCCGGTGGGCGCCGTCGCCGCGGCGATAGCCCTCGCCGCTGTGGTCGGCAGCGCCGTCTGGGTGTTCGCCCGCGCCGCATCCCGCTGACCAGGCGCCGCTGCCTGGGTCTCTGAGCCCGTCGAAGGGCCGGTTCGCACCCTCCGCATAAAGGGGGCAGACTGGATGCATGTCCGACGAGCGCGAAGAGAACCCATCCGGCTTCACCCTCTGGGCGGTCTGGCGACGCAATCCCGACGTCCCGGTGACCGAATCCGACTCGACCGAACTCGAGACGATCGTGTCGTACATCGAGGACTCGGGAGTCACGGTGCGGGGCTTCTACGACGTCTCCGGCCTCAAGGCCGACGCCGATCTGATGGTGTGGCTGCACGGCGAGACCGCTGAGGATCTGCAGAAAGCGCTGCGGCGACTGCGGCGCACCGAGCTGCTGCGCACGCTGCTGCCGGTGTGGAACGTGATGGGCGTGCACCGCGACGCCGAGTTCAACCGCCAGCACGTCCCCGGCTTCCTCCGCGGCGTCGAGCCCAAGGACTGGCTCTGCCTCTACCCGTTCGTGCGCACGCCGGAGTGGTACCTCGCCCCTGAGGAGGAGCGACGCAAGATGCTCGCCGATCACGGCCGCAAGGGCGCCGCGTTCACGGGCGTCATCGCGAACACCGTCGCGGCCTTCGCTCTCGGCGACTACGAGTGGCTGCTGCCTCTCGAGGCCGACGACGTCACAGAGCTCGTCGATCTCATGCGCGATCTCCGCTACACCGACGCGCGTCTCTATGTGAAGGAGGAGGTGCCCTTCTACACGGGGCGCAGGCTCCGGTTCGACGAGATCGCGGACGTGCTGCAGTAGGTCTGCGATGAGCACTCCGATCAGGTTGGGGACTCGCCGCAGCGCGCTCGCGCAGGCCCAGTCCGGCCACGTCGCCGCCGCCCTCGAGAAGGTCATCGGGCGCTCCGTCGAGCTCGTGCCGATCACGAGCGAGGGCGACACGAATCGCGCCTCGCTGTCTCTGATCGGCGGACAGGGCATCTTCGCCACGCGTCTGCGTGAGGCGCTGCTCGCGGGGGAGTGCGACTTCCTCGTGCATTCGCTGAAGGATCTGCCCACGAAACAGCCCGACGGCCTCGTGATCGCGGCCACGCCGCTGCGCGAGGACGCACGTGATGTCGCCGTCACACGCGACGGCATCCCGCTTCACGAGCTGATCCCGGGAAGCCGGATCGGCACCGGCTCGCCGCGGCGCATCGCCCAGGTGCGCATCCGTGCTCCGCACGCGGACGTCGTCGACATCCGCGGCAATGTCGACTCGCGACTGCAGAAGGTGGCGACAGGCGAGTTGGATGCCGTCATCCTCGCCGCCGCCGGCCTGTCGCGTCTGGGCACCGACTCTCCGCTCCGCCGAGAGGAGCTCGGTCTCGCCGAGTGGCCCACCGCGCCGGGGCAGGGATCGCTGGCCGTCGAGACGAGGACGGATGCCGACCCCGAGCTGCTCTCGGCCCTCGCCGCGCTCGACGACGAAAGCACTCGTCTCGCCATCACCGTCGAACGGGCCGTGCTCGAAGGGCTCGACGCGGGATGCCAGGCGCCCATGGCCGCTCATGCCGTCGTCGCAGGCTCGTCGGTGCGCGTCAGAACCGTCGTCTACGCCGCCGACGGAGCGCAACGAATCGGTCTCGACGTCACGGAGGACCTGAACGGGGAGTATATTCGTCGGAGCGGCAGTGGCAATGGAGCGGATGCTGCCGATGGTGCAGACCCGATGCACGCAGCACGCGAGCTCGGGTTGAATCTTGCCCGTCGGCTGCTCGATCAAGGGGCGGCTGACCTTGTCTCCCGAGAGCATTCCTCATGACTGAAATTCATCACGACCGGCCGCTGGACGGCTGGCGAGTCCTCGTTCCGCGCGGTGGACCGTGGGGTGACGGCGTCGCCGCGAGTCTGCGTTCGCAAGGGGCGGTCCCCGTCGTCGCGCCGCTCATCAACTTCGCCCCGACCACCGATCAGGCGGCTCTCGATCGCGCACTGGAGAATCTCGCCGACGGCGCGTACGACTGGCTGACGGTCACGAGCGCCACCACCGTCGACGTGATGTTCGCGCATCGCGCGGTCGTGCCGCGCACGACCCGGATCGCGGCGGTCGGTGAGACGACGGCTGCGGCACTTCAGGCTGTGGGCTACGAGGTCGCGCTCGTGCCCGAGGACGACAACTCGGCCGAGGGCATGGCCGAGCAGATCATCGCCCTCGAAGGCGGCGCGTCGCGCAAGATCCTGGCGCTGCGCAGCGAGATCGCGAAGCCCGTGCTGAGCAGGCTGCTGAAGAAGGCGGGCCACGACGTCGACAGCGTCGTCGCCTACCGCACCGTCGGCGTTCCCGTGACAGACCGCATCATGCGCGACGTGCAGAACGGACGCATCAACGCGATCCTCATCACCAGCGGGTCGGTCGCGCAGCAGGTGCGCGAGCAGTTCCCCGACATCCCCGAGAAGACCCTGCTCGCAGCCATCGGCCCCCGCACAGCGAAGGACGCGCTCAAAGCCGGTCTTCCGATCACGGTCGTGGCCGACCGTCAGACGGTGGATGCGCTCATCGACGCGGTGTCGCACTTCACGCTGCCGCACGCGGCGGACGAGCTCGCACCATGAGCTTCCCCGAGACGAGGATGCGCCGGCTGAGGCAGTCGCCCGCCGTGCGGTCGCTCGTGCGCGAGACGTCGCTCGAACCGCGTCAGCTCGTGCTGCCGCTGTTCGTGCGCGAGGGGCTCTCGGAGCCGGTCGCCATTGGCTCCATGCCGGGTGTGCAGCAGCATTCTCTGGATTCGCTGCGCGCGGTTGCGCTCGAGGCGGCCGCGGCCGGCGTCGGCGGCGTGATGCTGTTCGGCGTTCCCGCGGTCCGCGATGCGCAGGGTTCGGGAGCCGACGATCCGCGCGGCATCCTCAATGTGGCGACCGAGGCGCTGGCCGCCGAGGTCGGCGACGCCCTCGTCGTCCAGACCGATCTGTGCCTCGACGAGTTCACAGACCACGGTCACTGCGGAGTGCTCGCCGCCGACGGTTCGGTCGACAACGATGCGACGCTCGAGCGGTACACGTCGATGGCGCTCGCGCAGGCGCGCGCGGGCTCGCAGCTGCTCGGGCTCTCGGGGATGATGGATGGTCAGGTCGCCGTCATCCGCGCAGCGCTCGATGCCGAGGGGTTCACCGACACGCTGCTTCTCGCCTATGCCGCGAAGTACGCGAGCGCCTTCTACGGGCCGTTCCGCGAGGCCGTGGATTCGCAGCTGCAGGGTGACCGACGCACCTACCAGCTCGACCCCGGCAACCGTCGCGAGGGCGTGCGCGAGGCCGTCGTCGACGAGGCGGAGGGCGCCGACATCGTCATGGTCAAGCCGGCCATGGCCTTCCTCGACGTGCTGCGCGAGGTCCGTGACACCGTCAGTATTCCGGTGTGGGCATATCAGGTCTCCGGCGAGTACGCGATGGTCGAGGCCGCCGCTGCGAACGGCTGGATCGACCGTCGCGCCGCTGTTCTGGAGTCGCTCGTGTCGATCCGCCGTGCGGGCGCGGATGCCGTGCTGACCTACTGGGCGACCGAAGCCGCCGGCTGGCTGCGCGACTGATCACGGCCGCGCCGGTCGTTCACCACCCCTCCCGGGTCGTTGAGAGAATGGATCCATGACCGATCGCAATGACGACCTGTTCGCCCGCGCCCGTGCGGTGACGCCCGGCGGCGTGAACTCGCCTGTGCGAGCCTACGGCTCCGTCGGCGGTACCCCCCGCTTCCTGGCGTCGGCGTCGGGAGCACGCGTGACGGATGCCGCGGGCAACGAGTACGTCGACCTGGTCGCGTCATGGGGCCCTGCACTGCTCGGGCATGCGCACCCCGAGGTGGTGGCTGCCGTGCAGGAGGCGGCGACGCGGGGACTCTCCTTCGGCGCGCCGACCGAGGGCGAGGTGGAGCTCGCGGCTCTGATCGCCGATCGGGTCCGGTTCGGCGACGCACGTCCGATCGAGCGGGTTCGACTGGTCTCGACCGGCACCGAGGCGACCATGACGGCGATCCGACTCGCGCGCGGTGCCACCGGCCGCGATCTGCTCGTGAAGTTCGCCGGTCACTATCACGGGCACTCCGACGGCCTGCTCGCGGAGGCGGGTTCGGGCGTCGCGACTCTCGCACTGCCCGGTTCAGCTGGCGTGCCCGCCCCGATCGCCGCACAGACCCTGGTGATCGGATACAACGATCCCGCCGCTCTCGACGCGGTGTTCGCAGAGCACGGCGATCGGATCGCGGCGGTGATCGTCGAGGCGTCGGCCGCCAACATGGGCGTAGTCGCTCCGGTGCCCGGGTTCAACCGGCTGATCGCCGACACGGCGCACGAGCACGGCGCCCTGATGATCCTCGACGAGGTGCTCACCGGGTTCCGCGTGCATCCCGCCGGTTTCTGGGGACTGCAGGCGGCGGCGGGCGAGGACTACCTCCCCGACATCTTCACGTTCGGCAAGGTCGTCGGCGGAGGGATGCCGTTGGCTGCTCTCGGTGGCCGCGCCGAGATCATGGATCTGCTCGCGCCGCTCGGGCCTGTCTATCAGGCGGGCACGCTGTCGGGGAACCCGTTGTCCGTCGCGGCAGGACTGGCGACGTTGCGCCTGGCGACGGCGGATGTGTACGACACGATCGACGCAGCATCCGCTCGTCTGGTGGCAGCCCTCGAAGGCGCACTGACCGACGCCGGGGTCGTCCATTCCGTGGCGAAGGCCGGCAACCTCTTCAACGCTTCGTTCCGGGCGTCGGCTCCGCGAGACTACGCAGAGGCGCAGGCCCAGGATTCCTTCCGGTACGCGCCTTTCTTCCACTCGATGCGCGAGCAGGGCGTTGCCCTGCCGCCGAGCGTGTTCGAGGCCTGGTTCCTCACAGCGGCTCACGGCGAAGAGGAGCTGCGGCTCATCGAGGCGGCGCTCCCCGCTGCCGCGCGTGCGGCGGCCGACGCACAGGCCTGACTCTCGGTTTTGCGCCCGTCCCGTCAGAGCGGTGCGGACGGTTCCGCCGGGATCGTTGCGTTCCTGTGAGCATGTTCCAGACATCCGTCAGCAATGCGCTGGCAGACTAGGGTCATGGTGACGTTGCTCCTGGACCAGACGCAACTCGAGATCGTGCTCTCGCCGATCGAGCGTGCGGCGAGCTTCCACCGCGACAACGTGCGGATCGCCCGCGACACCATCACCAAAGTGCAGCTGACGGATGACGCGTGGACCTGGCTCCGCGGAGTCCCGGGTCCCGGTACGCACATCCCCGGTGTGTTCGCGGCGGGATCGTGGAAAGCCGCGGGAACCGTCGACTTCGTGCTGATCCGGCGTCGGCGGCCGAGCGTCGTCATCGACCTCGACGGCGACGACGACTACCGCCGGTTGATCCTCACCACACGCCACGGGCTCGCTCTGACCCAGGCGCTTCGGCTCGACGTGTCGACTGAGCCGGCCGACGTCGAGGAGATCGTGGCGACCGCGCCGACTCCGGTGTCGAAGGGCAGCAAGCGACCCGTGATCCGGCCGCGACCCGCCTGAGACCCAGGCAGGAAAGAACCCCTCCGCGCCTGAGCACGAAGGGGTTCGGTCAGCCGAGCGCGATCAGTAGTGGTGGCGCTCGCCCTCGTGGTGGTCGTGCTCGCCCTGGTTGTGCTCACCGTGTTCCTGGTGCTCGCCGTGTTCCTGGTGCTCACCGTGTTCGTGGTGCTCGCCGTGTCCATGGTCTTCGCTGTGCGGGGACTCGTCCTCGGTGTCGGCGTGCTCCTCACCGCCTGCAGCGGCGTCGGCCTCGACGTGTGCGGTCTCGTCGTGCTCTGGCCCGTCGTGCTCTGCCTGCTCTGCGTAGCCGTTGCTGTCGGGTGCGCTGTCCCCGTGCTCGTCTGAAGCAGAGGCCTCGTCCGAGCCCTCGCCGAACGGGTAGGGCTGAGGCTCATCGTCGTAGTAGGCGCGCGCTGCGGCGGCGAGCATCGAGCTCACCGCAGCGGAACGCGGGTCGGCCTCCTCGGCCTCGCCCGCCTCCTCGGAGGCGTCGTCGCCGCGCGCTTCGGCGGAGTCTGCTCGATCGGCCGCGCTGTCGTGGGTCGGGACCTCCTCGGAAGACTCCTCGCCGAGGCCCGCGAAGATCTCCGTGCCGACATGATCGTCTCCCGGCTCGCCGGAAGCGTCGACGGCGGAGGATTCAGCGGAAGCCGCGGGGCCGGACCCGAAGAGGATCTCGTCGAACGACGGGCCCGATTCGGGCGACGCGCTCTCCTCGGCCGTCGCAGCGTCGGCATCGACCGGCACGTCCGCGGACTCGGTCTGCGCAGCGCTGCCGGCGGCGCGGTCTTCGCCGCTCTCGGCGTTCGTCTCCTCGGAGTCGCCAGGAGCGTCGGCGTCGGCCTCTGCGCGCGGCTCCTTCTCGTCCCAGCCGGCGTCGGCATCCGTCACGGTCGCGACCGCTGCGGCATCCGCCTCGGCGTCGGTCACAGTGACCTCGGCGTCGGCATCCGCGGTGCCGTCGACTGCGATGACATCCGCCTCCGCGCCTGCGACGTCGGCAGCAGCAACGGCTCCGGCATCGACAGCATCCGTACTCGTACCTGCGGCGTCGATGTCCGACTCCTCGGCATCCGTCGTGTCGTCGACGACCACGTCGTCGGCTGCCGCCGCGATCGCGGGGCGCGGCTCGAACTTGCCGCCGCGGACGAGGTCGATGAACACGTCCTCGAGCGTCGGGCCGCGCTGCACGAGCGTGCTCAATGCGATGCCAGCGGTCGCGGCCAGCGCACCGACCGTCTTGGCGTCTCCGCCGCGCACAGTGAGACCCGAGCGCAGCACCTCGACCTCGAAGCCGGCCTCGGCCAGAGCCGCGGTGAGCGCGGCCCGGTCGGCGGCGTCCACGACGACCGATCCGGATGCCGGGTCGGCGAGGCTCTCGATGCCGCTGGAGAGCACGAGCCGGCCCTTCGAGAGCACGAGCACATGATCGGCGACCTGTTCGACTTCGCTGAGCACGTGCGACGACACGAGGACCGTGCGTCCTTCGTCGGCCAGGCGGCGCATGAGCAGGCGCATCCAGCGGATGCCCTCGGGGTCGAGTCCGTTCGCGGGCTCGTCGAACACGAGCGTGCCGGCGTCGCCGAGCAGGGCGTGCGCGACGCTGAGCCGCTGGCGCATGCCGAGCGAGAAGCTTCCGATGCGACCCTCGCGCTCGCCGTCGAGACCTACCAGCGCGAGCACCTCGTCGACGCGCGCCAGCGGGATGCCGTTGGCCTTCGCGGCGATCGTGAGCTGTCGCGCAGCGCTGCGCCGAGGGCGGTACACGGTCTCCTCGAGCACAGATCCGATGGTCTTGAGGGGCGTGCGGAGGTCGGCGAAGGCCACCCCGCCGATCGTGGCCGTGCCGCTGCTCGGCCGCACCTGGCCGAGCAGGATGCGCAGCGTCGTGGTCTTTCCTGCTCCGTTCGGGCCGAGGAAGGCCGTGACGACGCCTGGCTCGACGCGCGCCGAGAAATCGGACACCGCCGTCACGTCGTTGAATCGCTTCGTGACGCGCGTGAACTCGAGCACGTGTCCTTCGGGCATGCGCGGCCCCTTTCTTGCTTGGGCAGTTCCATCTATCCTGCCGGAAAAGCTGCACGATCGTGCATTTCCGCTGTGGAATGCCGACAGATCAGACGGAGTAGCCTGGCTCTCGTGACCGAACCCACCGCTGCCCCGCGCGTCATCGTCCGCACCGAAGGAGCCCTGGGGAGACTCACGCTGAACCGCCCGGAGGCCATCAACGCCCTCGACCACGGCATGATCGTGCAGATCACCGCAGCGCTCGAGGCCTGGCTCGACGACACCGACGTGCAGATCGTGATGATCGACGGGGCAGGCGAGCGCGGCATGTGCGCGGGCGGCGACGTGCGCGAGCTGCACGCGCAGATCGTGTCAGGGCGCTCGGCGGAGACCATCGAGTTCTTCCGGGCCGAGTACGCGATGAATGCGATGATCGCCGAGTATCCGAAGCCGATCGTGGCGATCGCCGACGGCATCACGATGGGAGGCGGCATCGGCCTCGCCGGCCACGCCGCCATCCGCATCGTCACGGAGCGCTCGAAGCTGGCGATGCCGGAGACCCGCATCGGCTTCACCCCCGACGTCGGCGGAACCTGGCTGCTCGGCCGCGCGCCCGGCCGCTTCGGCGAGTACTTCGGTCTCACCGGCGGCGCCATGAACGGTGCGGATGCCGTCTACCTCGGGTTCGCGGACCATTTCGTCCCGTCCGACCGGCTCGAGGCGCTGCGTGAGGCGCTTGCCTACCGTGCCGACCCGACCGGCCCCGCCGAGATCGTGCTGCTGTTCGACGAGACCCCCGAGCCCACCGAGCTGCCCGACGCGAGGGAGTGGATCGACGAGGCGTTCTCCGAGAACACGGTCGCCGAGATCGTCGCCCGGTTGCAGGCGCAGGGGACGACGGATGCCGCGGCCATCGCCGATCTGCTCGAAGGCCTCGCGCCCACCGGACTCGCCGTGACGCTCGACGCGGTGCGCGAGGCGCGCGTACTGCCGGACCTGCGCTCAGCCCTGGAGGGCGAATACCGCCGTGTCATGTGGTTCGTGACACAGCACCCCGACCTCGTCGAGGGCATCCGTGCGCAGCTCGTCGACAAGGATCGCAACCCGAAGTGGGAGCCGGCGACCATCGCCGAGCTCGGTCCTGACGCGGGTGCGGATGCCAGGGCGTACGTGCCGGTGCGGCCGCTCTTCTGAACCGGCCGCAGCTCAAGTCGCGTTCGTCTGCCAGATTGCGCGAAGCACGCCCGTGACGTCGTCGACGTCTGCGCCGTTCTCCTCTGCGCTCTCGATCAGAGCACGGATATGCCGCAGGACGGGGATCGGGAGGATCGCGGCGGATGTGGACACCCGCGTTCCTGCGGCAGTCCGAGTGATCACGAGCCCGTCGTTCTCGAGCATCTTGTAGGCCTTTGCCGCGGTGCCCGGAGCGACGCCGAGGTCTGTGGCGGTCTGGCGCACGGGTGGCAGGCGTTCTCCTGCTCCCAGATGCCCCGCGAGGATCAACCCGCGCAGTTGTCGGTAGATGTCGAGTGCGGGTGATGATTCGTCGGCCGAGGGCACGATCGGTTGAGTTGTCATGCCGCTGCCGTCGCCAAGTCATTCGCAGCGCGGTCGGTGAGCGAAGGAGCCTTGCGCAGCCGCCGCATCGCCAAGAACAGGATCGCGAATGCGGTGATCTCGAGGGATGGCGCGATCCACCCGAGCGCAGCGGCCACCTCAGCGCCCCGCCACACGACTTCATAGGTCTCGGTGCGACCGTCGCCTTGGACGCTGAGCCGAGTCGAGGAACCAGCCGAGGAGATGAACTGCCACGCATCGCCGAGCGACAGCAATATGGCCGCGGTCGTGAGCTGCACGGCTCCAGCCGCGATCTGTCGGCGGGCGAGCCGTTCGTGGGCGACGCTCTCCGGTCGTAGGAATGGTCGAACGGCACTCGCGTGCAGCGCCATGATCGTGAACGCGGAGAGCATCGCGAGTGCGATGAGAACGGGCAGGCCGTACGCCCACCCGAAGAACCAACTGCGGATGGGGTCGATTCCCGGTTCGTTCGGAATCGGGATCTCCAGGTAGACGTAGCGACCCTGGCGGTCAGCGGAAGAGAGCAGGCCCGCGATGACTGTCGTGGCGACGAGGAGGAGAAATGCGATCGACCAGCCGATCGTCGTCGCCCTCGGGACGAAGGTAGACCAGGTGCGGGGAGCGGTTCCGACTACGGGACGTTCGGGTTGCCCGCTGCCGGTGGTGGAGATGAACGCCAGAAGAGCGACCAGACCTAGCCCCGTGATGAACAGCGGCGTCGCGAAGCGCCACCACGACACGACGTCATTGAGATTCAAGGCGTAGGAGCGAACGAAGTGCTCAGCGATGACGATGATCACGACAGCCAGCGCTGTCCCCCCGATTGCGTGGGCTTCCGGCGCATATCGTGCGCGTACTCGATGCTCAAACGGTGAGTCTGAGCGCGCGGAGCGTCTGGGATGGAGGACCGTGATTCCGAGGGCGATGGACGCGCCGAGGATGAGGGTGAACCACGGCTGTGCGATTGCCCAGCCGAGGAGTTCTACGGGCGTGAAGCTGCTGTACGTCATGGTGCCTCCGATCAGATCTTGTGTCATATGAATAGCACAACTTGTATCGGCATCTCAATACAAGTTGATCTGAAGCGGTTGATCCGCTCTTGACCTCAGTGCAGAAACCGCTGGCCAGGACGAAAAGGTTCGCTGTCAGCGAAGGTCATCCCTGTGGGGGATGCGAATGTCCGCGGCTCGTGGCACGCTATGTTGCGGCCGATTGTCGACCGGCATCCGCCTGCCGAGAAATCCGCCCCTCTGATCCCACAAGGAAGTCCGCCTGTGCTCGGGAAAATCCTCGTCCGCTATCTCTCCAAGTACCGATGGCTGCTCATCGGCGTCCTGGTGTTCCAGTTCGCAAGCGCCCTCGCCTCGCTCTACCTGCCGACCCTGAACAAGGATCTCATCGACAAGGGCGTCGCCCAGGGCGACACCGACTACATCTGGCGAACCGGGCTGTTCATGCTGTTCGTCTCGCTCGGACAGATCGTCGCATCGATCATCGCGACCTACTTCGCCGCTCGTGCCGCGATGGGCGCCGGTCGCGACATCCGCGCCGACGTCTTCGCCAAGGTGAGCGGATTCTCCGAGCGCGAGGTCTCGCAGTTCGGCGCCGGCTCGCTGATCACCCGCAACACCAACGACGTGCAGCAGGTGCAGATGCTCGCGATGATGGGCGCGACGATGTTCGTCACCGCACCGCTGCTCGCGATCGGCGGCATCATCATGGCCGTCATCACCAACGCGAGTCTGAGCTGGCTCATCGCCGTCTCGGTGCCGGTCATGCTCATCGTGGCGCTGCTCATCATCAGCCGCATGGTGCCGCTGTTCCGGAGCATGCAGAAGAAGATCGACAACGTCAACCGCATCATGCGCGAGCAGCTGACGGGCGTCCGCGTCGTCCGCGCGTTCGTGCGCGAGGACATCGAGGAGGAGCGCTTCCGCGGCGCGAACACCGACATCATGGTGGTCGGCCGCAAGATCGGCTCGCTCTTCGTGCTGCTCTTCCCGATGTTCATGCTGATCCTCAACGTCACGGTCGTCGCCGTGATCTGGTTCGGAGGCATCGAGGTCAACGCCGGCACGGTCGAGGTCGGCACGCTGTTCGCCTTCATGCAGTACATCGGCCAGATCATGATGGGCGTCATCATGTCCAGCTTCATGGCCATGATGATTCCGCGCGCCGCCGTATCCGCCGAGCGCGTAGGCGAGGTGCTCGACGCGCAGTCCACGATGACCCGCCCCGACAACGGCGTCACGGCATTCCCGACTCCGGGTGCTGTCGCCTTCGACGGCGTCGAGTTCACCTACCCGGGCGCAGAGTCGCCCGTGCTGTCGGGCATCAGCTTCGCAGCGCAGCCGGGAGAGACCGTCGCGATCGTCGGCTCCACCGGTGCGGGCAAGACCACGCTCGTCTCACTGATCCCTCGGCTGTTCGACGTGACCGGCGGCGGCGTGTTCGTCGGCGGCACCGATGTCCGCGAGGCCGACGTCGAGTCGCTCTGGGACAGCATCGGCCTGGTGCCGCAGCGCCCGTTCCTGTTCACGGGGACCGTGGCCTCGAACCTCCGTTACGGCCGCGAGGACGCAACCGACGAGGAGCTCTGGCACGCGCTCGAGATCGCTCAGGGACGCGACTTCGTCGAAGAGATGCCCGACGGGCTCGACTCGCGCATCGCTCAGGGCGGCACGAACGTCTCGGGCGGACAGCGTCAGCGGCTCGCGATCGCCCGTGCGATCGTGCACCAGCCGCAGATCCTCGTCTTCGACGACTCGTTCTCGGCGCTCGATCTGACGACCGATGCCCGCCTGAGGCAGGCTCTGTGGCGCGAGCTTCCGCACGTCACGAAGATCGTGGTCGCGCAGCGCGTGTCGACGGTCACGGATGCCGATCGCATCGTCGTCCTTGAAGGAGGAACCATGGTCGGCGTGGGCACCCACGAGGAACTGCTCGAGACCAGCGAGACCTACCGTGAGATCGTCGAGTCGCAGCTGGGGGTGGACGCATGAGCGACAACACCGCATCGAAGCGCCCGCAGCGCGGTCGCGGCAAGACGGCAGCACCCGTCGCCGAGCCCGAGATGACCGCCGAAGAGAAGTACGAGGCCGAGCTCGCCGAGCAGGCCCGCCAGAACTCCGGTGACTGGGACAGCGTCGCACCAGGCAAGGCCGACAACTTCGGCAAGAGCTTCGGACGCATGATCGGACTCCTCAAGCCCTCCGCCGTCTGGTTCGTGTTCGTCTCGTTCCTCGGCGCCGTCGGCGTCGTGCTGTCGGTGGCGGCTCCCAAGGTGCTCAGCGAGGCGACCAACCTCGTGTACGCCGGCTTCATCTCGAACGAGCTCGCCAAGCCCAACGGCGACTTCCCCGGGTTCCCCGAAGGAACCACGAAGAGCGAGGTCATCGAGCAGCTGCGGCAGTTCGGCCAGACCGACTTCGCCAACCAGATCGCGGCCATGAACGACTTCACGGTCGGTGCGGGCATCGATTTCGACGCGATGCGCTGGATCATCGCCGCCGTGCTCGCGATCTACGTGGTCTCGGCGCTGCTCAGCTGGATCCAGGGCTACGTCATCAACGTGATCATGGTGCGCACCATGTGGCGCCTGCGCGAAGACGTCGAGGCGAAGATCAACCGTCTGCCGCTGTCGTACTTCGACAAGGTGCAGCGCGGTGAGCTGATCTCCCGCGTCACGAACGACATCGACAACATCACGCAGACGATGCAGCAGTCCCTCTCGGGGGCGCTCACGTCGGTGCTCACCGTCGTCGGCGTGCTGGTCATGATGTTCTCGATCTCGTGGCAGCTCGCGCTGGTCGCCCTGATCGCCCTCCCTCTCATGGGAGTGATCTTCGGGATCATCGGTCCGCGCTCGCAGAAGGCCTTCGGCGCCCAGTGGCGCAAGGTCGGTCGTCTCAACGCGCGCGTCGAAGAGGCGTTCTCCGGCCACGCGCTGGTCAAGGTCTTCGGCCGCGAGCAGGACGCACTCGACAAGTTCCAGGTCGAGAACGAGGAGCTGTTCCAGTCGGCGTTCAAGGCGCAGTTCCTCTCGGGCATCATCATGCCCGCGATGACCTTCGTCGGAAGTCTCAGCTACGCCGCTCTGGCAGTGCTGGGCGGTCTCATGGTCGCCAGCGGTCAGCTGCGACTCGGCGACGTGCAGGCGTTCATCCAGTACTCGCAGCAGTTCTCGCAGCCGCTGGCCGAACTCGGCGGCATGGCTGCGGTCGTGCAGTCGGGCACCGCATCGGCCGAGCGCGTCTTCCAGCTGCTCGACGAGGACGAGCAGGACCCGGATGCCGAAGACGCCCCCACAGTCGTCGACGGCAAGGGAGTCATCGAGTTCGAGCACGTCGCGTTCTCCTATTCGGAGGACCGCCCGCTCATCACCGATCTCTCCTTCCAGGTCGAGCCTGGTCAGACTGTGGCGATCGTCGGCCCGACCGGCGCCGGCAAGACCACGCTGGTCAACTTGATCATGCGGTTCTACGAGCTCAGCGGCGGGCGCATCCTGCTCGACGGGCAGGACATCTCCGAGATGACGCGCGACGACCTGCGTTCGCGCACCGGCATGGTGCTGCAGGACCCGTGGCTGTTCGCCGGGAGCATCCGCGAGAACATCCGCTACGGACGCTCGACCGCGACCGACGACGAGGTGCTCGCCGCCGCCAAGGCGACGTACGTGGACCGCTTCGTGCACGCCCTCCCCGAGGGCTACGACACCGTGCTCGACGAGGACGCCTCGAACGTCTCGGCCGGTGAGCGGCAGCTGATCACGATCGCCCGTGCGTTCGTCGCCAAGCCGTCGATCCTCATCCTCGATGAGGCCACGTCGGCCGTCGACACCCGCACCGAGCTGCTGCTGCAGCACGCCATGGCGGCGCTGCGCGAAGGACGCACCTCCTTCGTGATCGCTCACCGCCTGTCGACGATCCGCGATGCCGACCTCATCCTCGTGATGGAGCACGGCGACATCGTCGAGAAGGGCACGCACGACGAGCTCATCACGGCGCAGGGCGCGTACTGGCGCCTGTACCAGTCGCAGTTCGAGCAGGCGGCCGCCGACATCGACGCCGAAGAGGCTCTCACGGGCACGACGCCGGTCGTCGTCACGGGAGACGCCGAGGCTGAAGCGGATGCCGCGCGCGTCGGCGCTGTGGTCGGAGCTGAGAGCCCGGCCGCCGAGATCGCCGCGGCGGAAGCCGTGGTCGAGAACCGGGGTGAGGCTCCCAAGGCCTGACTCGTGTACGCAGATGCCCCGCCCCGGAATCCGGGACGGGGCATCTGCGTACGGCGGGGACCGCAGGCGGGTGGCTCTGCGCGGGCGGCTATTTGTCGGTCAGACCGAACAGCTCCAGCGGATGCGTGAGCCGCCACCACGGGCTCGGATCCTGCACGGTTCCCGCGAGCTCCAGTTCCGTCGTCGCCGTGTTCACCGGGCCGGTCGTCGTGAGCGTGCCGACCTCTGCGCCGGCCTTGCGCTTCTCGTCGAGGTCGAACTCCACGGTCGTCGTCGCGATTCCGCCGTTCCACAGCACCACGTCGGCATCCGCGTCCGTCACGATGTCGACCTCGGCACCCCAGAGGGTCTCCACGGAGCCGACGACAGTGCCCTCGGGCACCGTCGGCGCCTGAGTCTGCAGCTCGTTCTCGACCTGCGAGAACAGCGAGCGCGTCGACGCGAGGCGCATGTCGTCGTCCTCCTGCGTGAGCACCGACGCATACAGTCGCAGGGTCGTATCGCCCACTGTGACATCCTTCGCCGTTAGCAGATTCCAGCTCTCATGGAGGGTGCCGGTCTTGACCCCGACGACCCCGGAATCGGCCATCATCCCGTTCGTGTTGCGCACGGTTCCGGCTCCGGGCAGGTCGACCGACGTCGTGCCGACGATCTCGGCGAACACCGGATTCTGCATGGCCTTCTGCGCCACCGCGATCAGGGCTTCGGGCGTCGCCACGTTGCGCTCGTCGAACCCCGACGGAGATTTGATCGTGATGCCGCTGATTCCGCGCTCGCTCAGCCAGGTCGCCGCCGCGTCGGCGAACGCGGCATCCGATCCCCAGATCTCCTTCGCGAGCCGGTCGATGTAGTTGTTGGCCGAGCCGAGCAGTACGCCCTGCAGCATCTGGTACTCGGTGAGCGAGCCGCCGACGGGCACGTCGAGAGCCGACTGGTCGCTGCGCTTGTATGCGAGGTACGACTGGCTGTCGGCCCTGGTGAACGAGAACGAGGGACCCTGCTCTCCGGGAGCCAACGGCATCCGATCGAGCACCATCATGGCCGAGACCACTTTGGAGATGCTCGCGATCGCCGCAGGATCGGTCGAAGACGCCAGTGTGCCGACACCTGCGATCCCGACGGCGGCGCTTCCCTGCGCGGGCCACGTGATCGCGGCGGCCTGAGCCGGTGTCGTCGAGAATTCCACGGCCTGCACCGTGGGGGCGATCTCGTGCAGCGGCCACAGCAGCGTCGTGCCCGTGTAGGCGCCGACGAGCGCGAGCAGAACGCCGACGGGCACGAGCACCCCTGGCCGGACGACGGCCGACCGGAGATGTGCGCCGGTGAAGAGCGAGGCCGCATCGTCACCGTCGGCAGCGGGTGAGGCGTCGGCCACCTGGGCAGGATCGATCCAGGTCAGGGCGGTGGCGTGGTCGTCGCCCTCGGCCCAGCGAGCGTCGGGAGCGACGGAAGCCGAGACCAGTGCATCGAGGTCGTCGAAGGCTTCTGCCGCAGCATCCGTCGTCACGTCATCGCCCACAGGTGCAGTGGCCTCGGCGGAGTCAGGAGCGGTCACCTGCCTACGGTACCGAACTCCGCTCACAGAACACCGGTACGACGGGTAATATCGACAGAACAACCACGGGAGTCCGGCGAGCCGGGCTGAGAGGGAGCGAATCGCGCTTCGACCGTCGAACCTGATCCGGATAATGCCGGCGCAGGGAGGAGTTCAGATGAGTACTTCCACGTCCGCTTCCACGACCGGCACGGCGTCCGGTCTTCGCAACGCCCAGCTGTGGCGCTGGCGCGTCGTCGACATCGTCGTGGCCAGCGTCATCGCCGTCGCCTGCGCCCTGATCTTCGTGCTGTGGAACGTCGGCTACCAGGGCCCCAGTACGCTGCTCGAACCGCTGCTCCCCGGTGTCCAGGCGCTCGTCAACGGGCCCTGGCTGATCGCCGGAGTGCTCGGCGGGCTGATCATCCGCAAGCCGGGGGCCGCGCTGTACACCGAACTGGTCGCCGCGGTCATCTCCGCGCTCGTCGGCAACGTGTGGGGTCCGCTCACGATCGTCTCGGGCCTCGTGCAGGGTCTGGGCGCCGAACTCATCTTCCTGCTGTTCCTCTACGGGGTGTGGAAGCTGCCCGTCGCGATCCTCGCCGGCGCCGCCGCCGGCGTCGCCTGCGGCATCAACGACGTGATCCTCTGGTACGCCGGAGCCGACACCGCGTTCACCGTCATCTACATCGCCTCGAGCACCGTCTCGGGTGCCGTCATCGCCGGCATCGGCGCGTGGCTGATCGCCCGCGGCCTCGCCGCGACCGGTGCGCTGAGCCGTTTCGCCGCCGGTCGCGAGGTCGCCGCACGGGTGTGACCGGCGCGGCGAACCCCGCCGCTCTCGAGGCGCGCGGCTGGGGCTGGCGGTACGCCACGCGGCTGCGCTGGGCGGTGCGAGAGATCGACCTCGCCATATCGCCGGGGGAGCGCGTGCTGCTGCTCGGCGCCTCCGGCTCGGGCAAGTCGACCCTGCTGCAGGGATTCGGCGGCGTGCTGGGCGGAGCCGACGAGGGGGAGACGCACGGCTCGCTTCTCGTCGACGGCCTGCCTGCCGCGCAGGCTCGCGGCAGAGTCGGGATGGTCCTGCAGGACCCCGACACGCAGACCATGCTCGCCCGTGTCGGGGATGACGTGGCCTTCGGCTGCGAGAACCTGGGCGTGCCCCGCCCCGAGATCTGGCACCGGGTGCGGTCGGCGCTGGATGCCGTTCGGCTCGCCGTTCCCCTCGACAGATCCACGGCCGCGCTGTCGGGAGGACAGAAGCAGCGCCTCGCGCTCGCCGGTGTGCTGGCGATGAGGCCGGGCGCGATCCTGCTCGACGAGCCGACCGCCAACCTCGACCCCGTAGGTGTTCAGGACGTGCGGAACGCCGTCGCGGCCGCGCTCGATGTCACCGGCGCCACGCTCGTGGTGATCGAGCACCGCATCGACGTCTGGCTGCCGCTCGTCGAGCGGGTGATCGTGCTGGGGGCCGAGCGGGAAGGCACGGTCGTGCTCGCGGACGGTCCGCCCGACGAGGTGCTGGGCGCGCGCGGAGCGGAACTGGCGGCGTCCGGTGTCTGGGTTCCCGAGCATCCGCCCGCCGTGCCGCCGCCGCCCGCCCTCGCCCCCGGTGAACGGCTGATCGAAGCCCGTGGCCTCACCGTGGCGCGCAGCCGAGGAGTGGCCGTGGCGGGACCCCTTGACCTCGACGTGCATGCGGGCGAGGTCATCGGGATCACCGGTCCGAACGGCGCGGGAAAATCGACGCTCGGCCTGACGGTCGCGGGGCTCATCCCCGCCGAGAGCGGTCGGGTCACGGCCACAGCGGCGCTGTCTTCGGGTGAAGGAGCTGACCCGTTCCGGTGGTCGTCGACGTCGCTGCTCACCCGCATCGCGACGGTGCTGCAGACGCCGGAGCACCAGCTTCTCGCGAAGACGGTGCGTGAGGAGCTCGCCGTCGGTCCTCGAGCGCTGCGCCTCGACGAGGCCGAGATCGCGCGCCGCACCGACGAACTCCTCGACAGGCTGCGGCTCTCGGCGCTCGCCGAGGCCAACCCGTACACGCTCTCAGGAGGCGAGAAGCGTCGGCTCACGGTCGCTGCGGCCCTGGCGACGCGGCCGCAGATGATCGTGCTCGACGAGCCGACGTTCGGGCAGGATGCGACGACCTGGGCCGAACTCGTCGCGATCATCGCGGCGCTCCGCGACGACGGAGCCGCGATCGTCGCGATCAGTCACGACGAGGCAGTGCTGCAGGCCCTGCACGCCCGTCGGTTCGAGGTGAGCCCGTGATCGATCCCCTCACTGCGCGCATCGAGCGCCGCGGCCCGATCGCGCCGCGATCGGCGCTCGCCAAGCTCGCCGCCGCTCTGCTGATCGCCGTGCCGCTGATCGTGTCGATCGACGTGGTGTCGGCATCCGTCGCGCTCGTCCTCGAGATCCCGCTGCTGCTGCTCGCGGGGCTCGGCGCCCGCGAGTTCTGGACCCGCACCGCGGTGCTGTGGATCGCGGCTCCGCTGAGCGCCGTCACGATCGCCCTGTACGGCTCGACGAGCGGCGCCGTGCACTTCGAATGGCTGCTGATCAGGGTCAGCGACGGGTCGCTCTCGCTTGCGGCGGCGACCGCCGTCCGCGTCCTCGCGATCGGGCTGCCGTCGGTCGTGCTCTTCGTCACAGTCGACCCCACCGATCTGGCCGACGATCTGGCGCAGCGACTGCGGCTGCCGGCTCGCTTCGTGATCGGCGCGCTCGCCGGAATGCGGATGCTGGGCCTGCTCGCCGAGGACTGGAGGGCTCTCGCGCTCGCCCGTCGGGCCCGCGGGGTCGCGGATCAGGGTCGGATCCGCCGCACCCTCGGCATGGCGTTCGCGCTTTTCGTGCTGGCGATCAGACGCGGATCGTCGCTTGCCACGGCCATGGAGGCACGTGGCTTCGGCGGCTCGGGCGCGCGCTCGTGGGCGCGCGAATCGGTGTGGACCTGGCGCGACACCGTGCTTGTCCTCATCGCAGGCGTGATTCCTGCGATCGCGATCTGGGCGGCCGTCGTGACCGGCGCGTGGAACTTCGTGCTCGGAGGGAGCGCCTGAGTCAGGTCTCGTTCCAGAGCCGCCGGTAGTAGTCGAGGCGCTCGCGATCGGGGGCGATGCCGTAGGCGTCGATCAGCGTGTCCTGCCATCCGTCGCCCAGATTCCATTCCGTGCTCATCGAGGCGACGGCGATGTCGGCCCAGCGGTCGGCGACGCCGAGGGCGGCCAGATCGACATGGCCTGCGACGACGCCGTCGTCGGTGAGCAGCGTGTTCGGCAGGCACGCGTCGCCGTGGCACACCACGAGGCGGTCGACCGGGGGCGCATCCCGCAGATCGACGGGCACGATCGTGCCGCGTTCGGCAGCTCCCGCGGTGCGCGAACCGACGCTCCACTCCCACGGGCACTCGTCGACGGGCAGGGCATCATGCAGCATCCGCAATCCCTCGCCCACCGCGCGGACCGCGCGCTCGGGGTCGTCGTGCCAGCGCGGATCCGCGGCGCTGCGTCCCCGGAGCGCGATCGTGACCAGCCACTCCTGATCGGCATCCTGGCCCTGGTCGAGCACCTCGGGAACCGCGATCCATCGCGACGCCCAGCGCATGCGCTCGGCCTCGTCGCGCATGTTCGCCTCGAGATCGTGCGGACCCCACTTGATGTAGCGGCCATCGTCGGTGCGGAACGTCAGGCCGCCGATGTTGTTGAGCCAGACCGGCGTCAGCGCGGCGCCTCGGGCGAGGTCGCGGACGCGTTCGGGCACGGCGATGTCCGGAGCGGGGAAGGTCACGCCTCCTGCAGCTTCCGCAGGGCCCCTTCCAGCACGACGGCGTGGTTGTGCACAGGATCGTGCGCCGCATAGACCAAGGTGACGACCGGATGCTGTCGCAGCAGGCCGGCCAGCTCCTGAAGCGCGTCGGCCGACTCTCCAGCGAGCTGCGCGCGGTAGCGGTCGGCGAAGACGCCCCACTCGCTGGCGGGAGCCGCGTGCCACTCGTGTCGCAGTTCCGCGGACGGGGCGGTCTCCTTCGCCCACAGGTCGATCGCGGCGCGCTCCTTGGAGACGCCGCGAGGCCAGAGCCGGTCGACGAGAACACGGAACCCGTCGTCCGCCGCGACGGTGTCGTAGGCTCGCTTGCGACGCAGTTCCATGGGTCCAGCAAACACCGGATCCCGATCGGCCGCCACTCCGATCGCGGTGACACTCGGAACCACGTATGCTGAAACCTGGTTTCAACTGGGACGCCGCACAACGATGTTCGAAGGAGAACTCACGATGCAGATCACTGGTCTGGGCGCGCTCATCACGGGCGGCGCCTCGGGGCTCGGGCTCGCAACGGGCAGGCGGATCGCCGCCGCCGGCGGCCACGTCACGATCATCGACCTGCCCTCGTCGAAGGGCGCCGAGCTCGCCGAGGAGCTCGGCGGGCAGTTCGTCGCCGCAGACGTGACCAGCGTCGACGAAGTGCGTGCTGCGGTCGCCGCTGCACAGGCCGCGGCCCCGCTGCGTGTGGTCGTCAACTGCGCGGGCATCGCCCCGCCGGCCAAGGTGCTCGATCGCGAGGGCAACCCCGCCGTGCTCGCCGACTTCGAGCGGATCGTCCGCATCAACCTCGTCGGCACGTTCAACGTGCTGTCGCAGGCCTCCGCCGTGATCGCGAAGAACGACCCCACCGAATCCGGCGAACGGGGGGTGATCATCAACACCGCCAGCGTGGCGGCGTTCGACGGACAGATCGGGCAGCCCGCCTACTCTGCGTCGAAGGGCGGCGTGCACGCCATGACTCTTCCCGTGGCACGTGAACTCGCGCGCCACGGCATCCGGGTCTGCACGATCGCGCCCGGAATCATGGAGACGCCGATGCTGATGGGCCTGCCGCAGGCCGCGCAGGACTCGCTCGGCCAGCAGGTGCCGTTCCCCTCCCGCCTCGGTCGCCCCGACGAATACGCCGCACTCGCGCAGCAGATCATCGAGAACTCGTACTTGAACGGCGAGACCATCCGCCTCGACGGTGCGATCCGCATGGCACCGAAGTAAGACGACCCCTCCCGTCGCGAGAACGCCCGCTTTCCAGCCGGCTTTCCGGGATCTTCTGCGACGGGAACGAGCACAGACCAGGAGAAACCATGAGCACACTGGCAGGCAAGACCATCCTGATGTCCGGCGGCAGCCGCGGCATCGGCCTCGCGATCGCCCTTCGGGCCGCGCGCGACGGCGCGAACATCGCGATGCTCGCGAAGACCGACACTCCGCATCCGAAGCTCGAGGGCACGATCCACACCGCGGCCGAGCAGATCCGCGCGGCCGGCGGTCAGGCGCTGCCGATCGTGGGTGACGTGCGTGACGACGACGACATCACCGAAGCGGTGCTGAAGGCGCACGGCGAGTTCGGCGGCATCGACATCGTCATCAACAACGCCAGTGTGATCGACCTGTCGCGCTCGCTCGATCTGAACCCGAAGAAGTACGACCTGATGCAGGACGTCAACGTCCGCGGCACGTTCATGCTGTCGCGCGCGGCGGTGCCGATCCTCAAGGACGCGGCGAACCCGCACATCCTGTCGCTCTCCCCGCCCCTGAACCCGACTCCGAAGTGGCTCGGCGCACACACCGGGTACACGCTCGCCAAGTTCGGGATGACGATGGTCACGCTCGGCCTCGCCGCGGAGTTCGCCCGCGACGGGATCGCCGCGAACACCCTGTGGCCCCGCACGACGATCGCGACGGCCGCCGTGCAGAATCTGCTCGGCGGAGACAAGGTGATGGCTGCGAGCCGCACACCGGAGATCTATGCGGATGCCGCGTACGCCGTGCTCACCAAGCCCGCCGCCGAGTACACCGGCCAGACGCTCATCGTCGAAGACGTCCTCGAGGCCGACGGCGTGACCGACTTCTCGAGGTACGCCGCGATCCCCGGCACCCCGGACGACCGGCTCTTCCCGGACATCTTCCTGGACTGACGTCCCGCACGACGCCGCATCGGGGCCGACACGCCTCAGGAGCGATCGGATGTCGTCATCCGATCGGGTCCCGGGGGATGTCGGCCCCGAACTGTCTGCGATCCGATCGCGACACGCGTCGACACCGTCCGCCGTGGGCGCGCTGTTCCCTTACCGTTGTCGATATGGATGGGCCGGTGCTGAGCGGGGGCGTGATCGTCCTCGTCGCTGTGCTCCTGTGGATGCTGTACCTGCTGCCGTCGTGGCGCGGGCGCTTCCAGTACGACGCCGCCGAACGCAACGCCGTCCGTCTGAATCAGGCTCTGCGCGTGCTCGCCGAAACGAGTGAGACGCCAGGGGAGGTCCGCCTCGAGCTGACCGCACGGACAGCGCTCGCGCAGCAGAAGCTCGCCAAGCGGCTGCAGTCGGAGAAGGAGGCCGCCGAGCTCGTGCTTCTGCGCGAACAACTGGCAGCCACGAAGGCTGATCCTGTCGTGCGTCAGGCGCGTGCCCGTCGCCGGGTTCGCCTCACCGCCACGATCGCCTTGTTCCTCGGTCTCGTCGTCGCCGGTCTCGGCGCCTGGCAGCTCATCGCCACGCAGGCCTCGCTGCTGCTGTGGCTCGGCGGCGCGACCGTCGTAGTCGCGTCCTTCCTTCTGCAGCGGATGTCTTCGGTCGCTGCGAGGGCGGCGCGCGCCGCTCGTCGGAATGCTCGGAAAACCGAGCCCGCCGTGCATCGGGAAGCTCCGCCGCTCCACGACCAGGGGGCGGCGACCTGGACGCCTCGTGCCCTTCCCGAACCCCTCGTGTCGATGAGCGGGTCGCGCGCGCAGGCGGCGATGGCGCAGCACGATGCTCAGGCCGAACGTCGCAAGGCTGCTCGACTGGCCGAACTGCGAGAGCGCGCCGAGCAGATGGCGCCGCCCGCTCCGGTACAGCTGCCGCCCGCCGCCTCGTCGCCGTACGCGAAGATGGGTTTCGTCGATGACGCCGAGATCGAGGCGCACGTCCGCGAGCTGCTCGCCCGTCGCTCAGCCGGATGACACGAGCGCCGAGATCTGCGTGATAACGTAGACGAGTTCAAGGGCCTATGGCGCAGTTGGTAGCGCGCCTCGTTCGCATCGAGGAGGTCAGGGGTTCGAATCCCCTTAGGTCCACAGATACGAGAAAACCCCCCCGCGCGAAGCCCGGGGGGTTTTCTCGTATCTGTCAGGCTGAGTGATTCGGGGAGCCCGCCGCAGCGGAGCGAGGACGGCGGAGTCCCCTTAGGTCCACAGAACGAAGAAGCCCCGTCCGAGCTCAGCTAGGACGGGGCTTCTTCTGTCCCTGCGGTTCTGTCCCTGCGGGCACCGTTCGTTCTGGTCCGGCGGTGCCGCCAGTTCAGCACCCCGATTGCGACACGCCCGGCGGACCGGCCTGATTTGCCCGATCCCCGGAATCCACGTAACTTATTACTTGTTCGCCCCACAGGGAAGCGGAGAGGCCGAGAGCCTTACCCCCCCTCAAGCGGAGAACCACCTCCACCAGATCAGCTCCTCGGAGCGGATCGCAGACATACTTCTGTCTGACGTGGAGCTTCCGGATCCGGTTCGAGTCGATTTGACTTCGATCGCGAAACGGATAAGCTAGTCAAGTTGCCTCGGCGCGGTAAGCGCCTGGCTACATGATCAGCTTCGAAGCCTACGGCGTGTCGATTTGACAGGCCGGATCGCTTCGGTAAGATTGAGAAGTTGCCCTTCGGGCCTGACTGTGATGGTTGGGTCGGGGGAGCGTCCGATCCTTGAGAACTCAACAGCGTGCACTTGTCAAATGCCAAATAACCTCGACTCCACTTCGGTGGGG
>NZ_JBJDRH010000017.1:0-60013 GCF_044987465.1 Microbacterium sp. ZW T6_19
GGTGGGAGTCGGGAATCGCTGAGAGCAGGGAGAAGGTGGGGCGACGGACGTCGCCCCACCTCGGCGAGGGCTACTCGCCGCCCTTCTGGAACCGGTCGTAGGCCTGCTGATAGGTGTCGATCACGTCATCCACGCCGAGCGTCTTCAGCTGCGAGACGTAGCCGTCCCATTCGCCGTCGATGTTCCCGTTCACGATCCACGAGGCGAACTTCTCCTTGACGAGCGTGTTGATGTCGGCGGTGGCGAACGACACCCGGTCGAGCTCCTCGTTCGACAGCAGCACCGGCGGGTATCCCTCGTTGGCCTGGTAGGGGGCGTAGAACTCGTTGACGAGATCCTGTCGCTCCTTGGCTCGAGGTTCTGGCGCGACGACCGACTCGAAGTCGTCGGTGGTCGTGATCTTCGGCCCGCCCGGCGCGACGCGCTGCCTGCGCTCGCCTTCGGATTCACCGTCCGCGGCGGGGATCTGGACGAGGATGCCGTCGGCGTCCTCCTGCAGGGTGACGCCGATCGGGCCCCAGTTCGACTGTGCGGACATCACCGGATCGAACAGCCGATCGGCCCAGCGGATGGTCGCAGCCGGGTACTTGTTCGCCCGAGTGATCGCCATGGCGCCTCGGCTGATCTCCTGATTGTTCGAGACGCTGGCGAGCCGTTCGCCGTCCACGCCTTCGAGGATGCCGACCAGCGCGTAGTCGCTCATGCGGTCATCGCCGACCATCTCCTTCAGCTCCCACCAGAAGAAGGAGCCGAGGATCTCGGTACCCGACTTGCCCTTCGAGAGGTATGCCACATCGTCCTGTGAGAACGACTCGGGGTCGATGAGGCCTTCGGCGTACCAGTCCCCGAGGGCCGCGACTCCGGTGCGGTACTCGTCGGTGTCCGCCGTGAACTCCACCTTGCCGTCGCGCACGATGCGGTGGTCGTTGTTCTCCGGCTGGCCGCCGAGCGCGGCGATCAGATCGTGCGGGTTGGCTGCGAACGAATCGGTGCGGAAGCTGAGGGGGATCTCGTCGGCGGCCCCGTTTCCGTTGGGGTCCTGCGTCGCGAACGCCTTCAGCGCATCGTGGTACTCATCGATCGTCGTGGGCATCGGCAGCCCCAGGGCGTCGAGCCAGGACTTGTTGATGTACAGGAAGTTCGGATAGGCGACCAGGCCGAGCTCTTCGACCGAGGGCAGCGTGTAGATGTGGCCGTCCGAGGCCGTGATCGCGGCGCGGATGTCGGGGCGCTCCTCGAGAATCGCGGTGAGCGTCGGCGCGTGCTCCTCGATCAGGTCTTCCAACGGAAGCAGCGTCCCGTTGGTCCCGTTCTGCACGATCTCGGCATCCGACAGTCCGGTGTTGAAGAGAACGTCCGGCAGCTCGCCGCTGGCCAGCATCAGGTTCTTCTTCTCCGCGTAGACCTGGTCGGGGAGGTTCTCCCAATCGATCGCGATGTTCGTATCGGCCTCCCACTGCTGCACGAGTTCCATCTCTGAGTACTCCGGGGCCAGCGCGGCCTTCGATCCGCCGAAGGTCAGCGTGAGCGTCTTGTCGACGATGGGGAGCCCCTCGGCGTTGAAGCCGAAGTCCTTCGAATGGTCTTCGATCTCTGCGGCGCCGCCACCGGCGGTGCAGCCGGCGAGCAGCAGGGTGCCGGCGATCGCGGCGGATGAAGCGATGAGGAAACGGCGATGTCTCATGATGTGCTTTCTGTTCGGGATGGGGGGGGTCGGAGGGGGTCAGCTCTTGACGGCGCCGAGGAGCGCGCCCTTGGTGAAGTGCTTCTGCATGAACGGGAGGACGATCAGCAGCGGGATCGTGGAGACGACGATCATTCCGTACTTGATCAGCTCGCCCAGCCGCTGTGCGGCCGCGTACGAATCGAGCGCGCCGGTGCCGCCGGCAGACGAGACCTCGGACTGGATGAGGACGTTGCGGAGGACGAGCTGCAGCGGATACTTGCTCTCGTCGTCGAGGAAGATCAGAGCGTCGAAGAACGCGTTCCAGTTCGCGACGAGATGGATCATGATCATCAGGAAGATGAGCGGCTTCGACAACGGCAGCACGATGCGGAAGAAGAAGCGGAAGTCGTTGGCGCCGTCGAGCTGCGCGGCTTCGCGGAGCTCGCCCGGCACGTTGTTCTCGAAGAAGGCGCGAGCGATGATCAGGTTCCAGACCCCGACCGCGCCGGGGAGGACGATGGCCCAGATCGTGTCGAGCATCCCGAGATCGCGCACCACCAGGTACCGAGCGATGAGACCGCCATCGATGAACATCGTGATGATGAACAGCAGCATGAAGAACGTGCGGCCGTAGAGGTCCCTCCGGGAGAGCGCGTAAGCGGCGCACAGGATCGTCGCCACGCTGATCGCAGTGCCGACCACGGTGTACAGGACCGAGTTCGCGAAGCCTCTGAGAATGGTGGCGTCGGAGAAGATCCGCGTGTAGCCCTCCAAGGTGAAGCCCTGCGGCCAGAGCCAGACGTTGCCGTTCAGAATCTCCGAGGGCTCGCTCACCGAGGCGATCACGATGAAGTAGAGCGGGTAGAGGATGGCGATGATCGCCACGACCAGCATCCCCACTGCGACGATGTTGAAGACAGGATCGGCAGCGCGCTCCCGCCAACGGGCGCGCGGCGGCGGGGAGACGTGTCGGGAGGCGGACGGGTCACGACGGGTGGAACGAGCGGATGCCGTCGAAGCGGAGATCGTGTCAGTCATGGCGTCATCACCAAAGGGTCGATTGTCCGGCGCGCTTCGCGACCCAGTTGAAGGTCAGGAGCAGGACGAGGTTGATCAGGGAGTTGAACAGGCCGATCGCCGCGGAGTAGCTGAACTGCGCTTGCTGCAGGCCGATCTTGTAGACGTAGGTCTGGATGACCTCGGACGTCGGCAGGTTCAGGTCGGTCTGCATGAGCAGGACCTTCTCGAACCCGAGATTGAACAGGTTCCCGATGGCGAGGATGAAGAGGATCGTGATCACCGGCATGATGCCCGGGATGTCGATGTGCCTGATCCGCTGCCACTTGTTGGCCCCGTCGACTCGAGCCGCCTCGTGCAGGGCCGGGTCGATCGCGGTGAGCGCGGCGAGATAGACGATCATCGAGAAGCCTGCGTTCTGCCAGATGTCAGAGCCGATGTAGAGCGGTCGGAACCAGTCGGGCGACCCCATGAAGAACACCGGCTCTCCGCCGAACAGCGTGATCGCGTTGTTGACGATCCCGGACCGGGGGGAGAACAGCAGGAAGATCATGCCCACCACGACGACCACCGAGATGAAGGACGGCGCGTAGAGAACGGTCTGGGTGAACTTCTTGAACCGCGGGCTCTGCAGCTGGTTCACGACCAACGCCAGGACGATCGGCACGGGGAACGCGATCAGCAGTCCGAGCGCGTTCACGGTCAAGGTGTTCTCGATGAGCCGTCCGAACTGGAACGAACTGACGAACCGGACGAAGTGCTCGAACCCCACCCAGGGGCTGCCCGCGAACCCGAGAGCCGGGTTGTAGTCGCGGAACGCGATCTGGGCCCCGTACATGGGCCAGTACTTGAACACGATGATGTAGAGGACCGCAGGGGCTAGTAGTACGTATAACTGCCACGATCGCACGGCACGCCGAGCGTGCGAACGCAGTCGGCCCTTGCGCTTGGGGATCGCCGGACTGGGCTCGGCGGGAGCGTGTGTAGTCATGCATGCACCTTCGCATCAGCGACCGATCCGCGCAGGATCGGGACGCACTCAATGGGATTCGACATCGACAGCTGCCCGCGACCGGAGAGGAGCAGTTCGATTCCGGTGCGCGCCATCTGCTCGTACGGAAGCTCCATGGTCGACAGACCGGGATCGAGGATCGGGGCGAGCGTCGCGTGGTTGTCGAAGCCCACGATCGAGCAGTCGTCGGGCACGCGCAGCCCCCGTGACTCGAGGGCCCGATAGGCGCCCCAGGCGGTCCGGTCGTTGCCGCAGAAGATTGCGGTCGGCGGATCGCCCGCATCCATGAGCTCGAGAGTGAGCGCGAGCCCGTCCTCGACGACGCCGCCGCCGTACTTGACGAAGCCTGCTGGCTCTGCGATCCCCGCCTCCGCGAGCGCCCGGCGATAGCCGGCCAGTCGGCCGATGCCGGCGGGGAGGTCGCTGTCCTCAGGCTGGATGTTGATCATCGCGATGCGCGTGTGTCCGGCCTCGATCAGTTGCCGGGTGGCCGCGTAGCCGCCGCCCTCCTCGTCAGGGAAGACGCTGGCGACGAGCTGATTCCGTTCCTGTGCGTTCACCACCACCGTCGGGACCGACTGCAGCCCTTCGGGAAGATCGAGCACACGGTGATACATCGAGGCGTACACGACGCCCTTGACCCGGTACGACCGCATCATGTCGATCGCCGCAGCTTCGAGGTCGGGCTCGTTGTAGGTGTCGACGCTCAAGATCACATTGCCGGTCTCCCAGGCGAGCATCTGTGCACCCTTGAGAAGGTGCCCTGCGAAGGGCGAGCTGGCGACCTCGTCGGAGATGAATCCGATCATCCCTGATTCGCCGCTGCGCAGCGACTTCGCGAACGCGTTCGTCCGATACCCGAGCTCGTCGACCGTCTCGAGCACCCGCTGACGAGTGGTGTCGTTGACGCGGCTTCCGCCGACGTTGTTGAGCACAAGGGACACGGTGGCCTGGGACACGCCGGCACGTTCAGCGACCTGTCGCATCGTGACGGTCTCGCTCGCCCTGCGCCCCATGTCCACCTCCTCGTGAATCAGTTAATCGTATGACTACGGGAGAACATATCCGCGGGGAGGGTGATGTGTCAAGCATGACCGCGGACATCGTCGCGACCGGTGACCATTCAAGAGGAGGGTCTCACCCGATCACACCGGACGGGAGGCACAGAGTCGGGAGGCTCACTTCGGAATGCGAACGAGGCGGGATTCAGAATGCGAGCAGGACTTCTACTGCGGAGACGAGGGGATTTGAACCCCTGGTTCCCGTAAGGGAACTCCACCTTAGCAGGGTGGTGCACTAGGCCGGACTATGCGACGTCTCCAGGCATCTGGACCCGAAGGTTCGGATGCACCCTGCAAGTGTAACGGTTCTCGGGGGCGGTCACGAATCGGGTGCCGACGACTCCCGAACGACCAGTTCGGGCTGGAACCGCACCCGCCGGTCGTGCTCGACGCCGTCGAGTTCCTTGAGCAGCAGGTCGACGCCCGTCCAGCCCAACAGCCGAGCGGGCTGGCGCACCGAGCTCAGCGGCACGACCGTGGCCGAGGCGAAGTCGATGTCGTCGTAGCCGACCATCGCGATGTCCTCCGGAACCCGCACTGCGGCACCGAAGCTGAACGCCTGCAGCAGCCCGACGGCGAGCAGATCATTCGCCGCGAACACGGCGTCCGGTCGCGCGGACGGCTCACGAGAAACGAGAGACTCCCCCGCGGCGCGGCCCTGCAGCACCGTGAGCGAGGGCTGCTCGATCACCTCGAGCTCGGCTCCCGGCACGGCGTGCACCGCGGCCTCCGCTCCGGCGAGCCGGTCGGCGACCTGCCGCACCGACCGCGGACCGCACACGTAGGCGATGCGGCGTCGGCCAGAGGCGAGCAGATGCTCCGCGGCCAGGCACCCGCCTTCGACGTCATCCACCGAGACCGAGGGCAGCACGCCCTGCTCGACCTCCCGGTCGACGAGGATCACCGGCATCCCACCTGACACGAAGCGGTGCACGGCGGTGAGATCGTCGGATGCCGGCGTCAGCAGCACCCCGTTGACCCGCTGCTCCTGGAACAGCTCGAGATGCGCTTCCTGGCGCGCGTCCTGCTCGTCGCTGTTGCCGAGCAGCACGGTCATGCCGGCATCCGCTGCCCTGTCTTCCGCGCCACGGGCGACCTCGGCGAAGAACGGGTTCCCGATGTCGGGGACGACGAGTCCGATGCTTCGGCTGCGTCCCGCGCGCAGCTGCCGAGCGGCGTCGTTGCGCACGAAACCCAGTTCCTGGATGACGCGCTGCACCCGTTCCACGGTGCGCGCCGACACGCGCTCAGGCTGATTGAGCACGTTCGACACGGTGCCGACCGAGACGCCCGCCGCGGCTGCGACGTCTTTCACCCCAACGGCCATCGCCACCCTCTGTTCCGAAATCGCCCCAATACTCTCACTGATCGCCGATCTCGGCGAGCGGATGCACCTGCGCGCTCGCACCGCGTCGACGACCTCCGCGCCGGCTCGATCATGACCGTCAGCCGGAGCGTTCGGCGAGCAGGCGAGCGGTCGCCGTGGCCATGTGCACGGCCATCGCGGATGCCGCGGCATCGCCGTCGCCCGCGGTGACGCCGGCGAGCACTGCGTCGTGTTCTGCCGTCGCGAGCTGCGCGTGCTCGCGGTCGTGCACGGCTCGGTCGGCGTAGACCTGCAGCAGCGAGCGGATCACGTGCAGGTGATCGGTGAGCGTCGCATTGCCCGCGGCTTCTGCGAGCGCGTGGTGGAAGTCGAGATCGGCACGCGCGAAGGCGTTGAGGTCGTCGTAGGACTCGCGCATGCGCGCGACATCCTTCTCCAGACGCGCGACGATCGCGGCATCCGCCCTGGTGGCCGCGAGGCGCGCCACGAAGATCTCGAGCCCTTCGCGGAGTTCGAGCAGCTCGGCCGTGTTGCGCTCGCCGATCAGCAGCCCCCAGCGCAGCGTCTGAGGCAGCAGCTCGCTCGCCGCTCCCCGCAGATACGTGCCCGAGCCGGGGCGCACATCGACGATGCCGAGGATCTCGAGCGCAGCGAGCGCTTCGCGCACCGCGGAACGCCCCACGCCGAGCGTCGTCGCCAGTTGCCGCTCAGGCGGAAGCCGAGTGCCGGCGGCGATGGAGCCGCCGGTGAACAGGTCGAGCATGCGCCTGGCGACCTCGGAGACCGGAGTGCCCGTGGGCAGCACGCCCAGCGCGGCCGTGATCTCGGCGGAGCGGTCGTCTGGAAACGCGGGCATGTCAACAACTTACGGCAGGGCATCGGAATGCACGGCAGATTTTGGTCAACCGGTTCCTGAAAATCACTTGCAATTGGTCAACCGGTTTGTCACACTGGATCCGCACACCCCTCGATCACCGTCGATGAGCCAGGAGTCACCGTGGACCAGAACCCCCCGACCGAGAATCCGATCGCGAAGTCCGCGATCCGCAAGGTCGCCATCCGCCTCGTGCCCTTCGTGGCACTGATGTTCTTCATCAACTACCTCGACCGCACCGCGATCGGCTTCGCGTCGCCGAACGGCATGAACGACGACCTGGGTCTGAGCGCAGCTCAGTTCGGCTTCGCCTCAGGCGTCTTCTTCATCGGCTACATCCTTCTCGAGGTGCCGTCGAACCTCGCACTGCACCGCTTCGGCGCCCGCCGCTGGCTCGCCCGCATCATGGTGAGCTGGGGCATCGTCGCGCTGCTGTTCACGTGGGTGCAGAACTTCGAGCAGCTCATCGGGCTCCGCTTCCTCCTCGGAGTGGCCGAGGCCGGCTTCTTCCCCGGGGCGATCCTGTTCCTGAGCCTCTGGGTGCCCGCGCAGTACCGCGGCCGCATCCTCATGCTGTTCTACCTGGCACAGCCCCTGACCACCGTGATCGGCGCCCCGCTCGCCGGCGCGCTGATCCAGCAGCACGGCACGTTCTTCGGTCTCGAGGGCTGGCGTTTCATGTTCATGGGCGTCGCGCTCCCCGCGATCATCGTCGGCGTCATCGCGTGGTTCTACCTCAAGGACAAACCATCCGACGCCAAGTGGCTGACCGCCGAGGAGCAGACCTGGCTGACCGGCGCCCTCGAGGCCGAACGAGCCGCCACCGGCGCCGAGCAGAAGCACGTGTCCGCGCGCTTCGCGTTCTCGAGCGGACGCGTGTGGATGCTGTCGTTCATCTACTTCGGGTTCATCTACGGCCTCTACTCGCTGGCGTTCTTCCTGCCCACCATCATCGAGGGCTTCCAGGCCCAGTCGGGCGTCACGTACGACGTCGTGCAGAAGGGGCTTATCACCGCGATCCCGTACCTCCCCGCCGCCATCGTGATGTACTTCTGGTCGCGCGATGCCGGCAAGCGGGGCCTGAAGACCTGGCACATCGCGGCACCGGCCATCGCGGGAGCCGTCTCGATCCCGCTCGCCCTGTTCGCCGGCTCCCCCGCCGCCACGATCGCCGTCATCACGATCACCGCCTGCGCGATCTTCGCGGCTCTGCCGAACTTCTGGACGCTGCCGACGCAGTTCCTCACCGGCGTCGCCGCCGCAGCCGGCGTGGCCCTGATCAACACGATCGGCAACCTGGCGGGCTTCAGCGCCCCGTACATCACCGGCGCCGTGCACGACTGGACCGGCGGCTACGAGATCCCGATGTTCATCGTCGGCGGGTTCATGCTGCTCTCGGCCGTCCTCATGGTCGTCCTCTCCCGCCAGCGCACGACCGCCCCGGCGCTCGTCGAAGAGGTCGCATCGTGACCCGCCTGTGGAACGATCCCGCCGACTTCGCCGACGAGATGATCGAGGGCTTCGTCGCCGCGAACGCTCGCTCCGTGCGGCGCGTGCCCGGCGGCGTCGTCCGCAGCACGGTCGTGCCCGAGGGGCAGGTGGTCGTGGTCGTCGGCGGCGGATCCGGTCACTACCCGGCCTTCGGCGGCCTGGTCGGGCAGGGCCTCGCCCACGGCGCCGCGATGGGCAACCTCTTCGCCTCGCCCTCGACGCAGCAGGTGTATGCGGTCGCGAAGGCCGCCGACCGCGGGGCCGGCGTGTTCTTCAGCTACGGCAACTATGCCGGCGACGTGCTGAACTTCGACGCCGCTCAGGAGAGGTTGCGCGCAGAGGGCATCCCCGCGCAGACCGTCACCGTGACCGATGACATCTTCAGCGCCGCGCCGGCCGAGAAGCACAAGCGCCGCGGAATCGCGGGCGACCTGACCGTGTTCCGCGCCGCCGCAGCCGCGGCCGAGGCCGGCTACGACCTCGACGAGGTGACCAGGGTCGCAGCGCTCGCGAACGAGCGGACCCGCTCATTCGGTGTCGCCTTCACGGGCTGCACGCTGCCCGGCGCCCCTGCCCCGCTGTTCACTGTGCCGGAAGGCCGCATGGCGATCGGCCTCGGCATCCACGGCGAGCCCGGCGTAGACGAGACCGGCATCCCCACGGCCGACGAACTCGCAGCGCTCCTGGTCGACAGGCTCCTGGCCGAAGTACCAGACGGCGTCGCTGTCGCGGGCGCCCGCGTCGTTCCCATCCTCAACGGTCTCGGCTCGCTGAAGTACGAGGAGATGTTCGTCGTCTACCGGCGCATCGCCGAACTGCTGACGGAGGCGGGGGCCGTGATCGTCGACCCGCACGTGGGCGAGTACTGCACGAGCTTCGACATGGCAGGCACCTCGCTGAGCCTGTTCTGGCTCGACGAAGAGCTCGAGCGTCTCTGGGACACTCCTGTCGACGCTCCGGCCTACCGCCGCGGATCGGTCGTCGCGGCCGCCCAGGCCGAGGCCGCCGAGATCACCGCGGCCGAGGACCTGATCGTCCCCGGCGACGAGGAGTCGCAATCCCTCGCGCAGCACGTGCGCGAGGCTCTGCGGGTCGTCGTGCGGACGATCGACGACAACGTCGACGAACTCGGCCGCATCGACTCGATCGCCGGTGACGGCGACCACGGCATCGGCATGCAGCGCGGCTCGCACGCGGCTCTCGCCGCCGGCACGGCTGCAGTCGAGGCGGGTGCCGGCGCGCAGACCGCCCTGCAGCGTGCGGCAGACGCCTGGGCCGACAGGGCCGGCGGCACCTCGGGAGCGCTCTGGGGCGTCATCCTCAACGCCGTCGCCTCGCATCTGGGAGACGTGGGGAGCCCGGATGCCGCGGCCCTCGCCGCCGGTGTCGCCGACGGAGTGCGGGGCGTGCAGACCTACGGCAAGGCCGAGGTCGGCGACAAGACCATGGTCGACGCCCTCGTGCCGTTCACCACGACGCTGACCGCGGCTCTCGATGACGGCTCACGCCTTGTCGACGCATGGACGAGCGCCGCGGCCGCCGCCACCCGTGCGGCTCAGGCCAGTGCCGACCTTCTCCCGCGGATGGGTCGTGCACGCACGCACGGCGAGCACGCGATCGGCACCCCCGACCCCGGCGCGTTCTCCTTCGCGCTGATCACCACTGCTCTCGGCGACCTGCTCGCCGACGCTTCGACAAGCTCAGCGACCCAGGGCGCAGGCTCAGCGACCCAGGGCGCGGGCTCAGCGACCCAGGGCACAGGCCCGGCGACCCGCAGCGCGGGCTCAGCGACCCCCGACAATCGATAGGAAACCTCATGACCGACCAGCTCCGCCTCGTGATCGGCTGCGATGACGCCGGATTCGACTACAAGGAGATCCTCAAGAAGGACCTCGAGAGCAGCGACGGCGTCGCCTCCGTCATCGATGTGGGCGTTGATGCCGACGGCCACACCGCCTATCCCCGCGTGGCGATCGCGGCCGCCGAACTCGTGGCAGCCGGCGAGGCCGACCGCGCTCTGCTCATCTGCGGCACGGGCCTCGGCGTCGCGATCGCCGCGAACAAGGTGCCGGGTGTCCGCGCGGTCACCGCTCACGACTCGTTCTCGGTCGAGCGCGGAGTGCTCTCGAACAACGCGCAGATCCTCACGATGGGTCAGCGGGTCGTCGGCATCGAGCTCGCCCGCCGGCTCGTGCGCGAGTGGCTCACCTACCGCTTCGACACCTCGAGCGCGAGCGCCGACAAGGTGGCCGTGATCGACGCCTACGAGAGCACCGGATCCTGCTGATGTCGCAGGTCACCGTCGGCGTGAGCCTGAAGATGTACTTCGGGCACGAGCGGGCGCGCTCCTGGTTCGACGCGGTCGCCGCCAGGGTGCGCGATCACGCCGCCGTCCGCAGCGGCGCCGTCGAACTCTTCGTCACGCCCACGTACCTGCAGGTGCTCCCCGCCGTCAGCGCGTTCGCCGGGACCGCCGTGCGCATCGGCGGTCAGGACGTCTCGGCCGAGGACTCCGGCCCTTTCACGGGCGAGGTGTCCGCCGCCGAGCTGGCCGAAGTGGGCGCGACGATCGCCGAGATCGGTCACGCCGAACGCCGCCGCCTGTACGGCGAGACCGACGAGGTCACCGCGGCGAAGACCCGCGCCGCCCTGCGCGCGGGTATCACTCCATTGCTCTGCATCGGAGAGACCGAGCGGCAGAGCCCCGCCGATGCCGCGGTCGTGGCCGTCGCGCAGCTGCGCTCCGCGCTCGAGGGGGCGGATGCCGGGGCCGTGATCGTCGCCTACGAGCCCGTGTGGGCGATCGGCGCCCCCGAGCCCGCAGGGCACGAGCACATCCGGGTGGTCGCCGCGGCACTCCGTCAGACGGTGAACACGGATGCCGACCGCACCGGTTCCGCCGTGATCTACGGAGGAGCCGCAGGTCCCGGGCTGCTGACTTCGCTCGGCGACGCCGTCGACGGCGTGTTCCTCGGGCGCTTCGCCCACGACCCGGACGCCCTCCTGCGTGTGGTCGACGAAGCAGCAGAACTGGCCGCCCTTCGACAGGCTCAGGGAGCCAGCAGAGTTGCTCAGGGAGCCAGCAGAGTTGTTCAGGGAGCCAGCAGAGTTGCTCAGGGACCCCGCGGGCTCGCGGAGCCTGTCGACTCCCCCGACGGAGCCGACGCATGATCGGCCTCGGCACGTACTCGTACTTCTGGCAGCACTCCGACCGGGTGCCGGAACCGCTGACCCTGATCGGCGCCTTCGAAGACACTCGAGCGCAGGGCGTCGACCTGTTCCAGATCTGCGACTACGGCCCCCTCGAGTGGATGAGCGCGGCAGAGCTGCGCAACGCGGCCTCCGCCGCGAGCGCGCTCGGGCTCACGATCGAGCTCGGCACCAAAGGGGTGGAGCCGGAGCATCTGCGGCAGCTCCTGGAGCTTGCGGAGGTGTTCGACGCCCGCCTGGTGCGCAGCATGCTCTACGGCCCCGAGTCGCGACCGACGCTCGACGAGGCCGAGAACTGGCTGCGCGGCAGCATCCGCTCCTTCGAGTCCGCAGGGATCGACCTCGCGCTGGAGACGTACGAGCAGGTCGGCACCGCCGATCTCGTCGGTCTCGTGGAAAGAGTCGGCAGCGAACGGCTGGGCATCTGCCTCGACCCGGCGAACGTCGTCGCCCGCCTCGAGCAGCCGCGCACGTGCGTCGAGCTCGCCGCTCCCTTCGTCAAGAACGTGCACGTCAAGGACTTCGCCTTCGCCCGGCAGGACGGCTGGGTGGGGTTCACGTACTCCGGCGCCGCCATGGGAACCGGGCTTCACGACTACCCCCATCTGCTCACCACGATCAGACCTCGTGAACGCGAGATCAACGAGATCGTCGAGCACTGGCTGCCCTGGCAGGGCGACGCCGAGACCACCATCCGAACCGAGCGGGAATGGACCCGCATCACTCTCGAACATCTGAGGAGCACATCATGAGCGATACTTCGACAAGCTCGGCAACCCCTTCGACAAGCGCGGCAACATACAAGATCGCCGTCATCGGCGCGGGCGGCAAGATGGGCATGCGCGTGTCCGACAACCTCCTGAAGACCGCGCACACGGTCTGGTACGTCGAGAACTCGCCCGCGGGCCAGCAGCGCACGATCGACGCCGGTCGCGAGCTCACGGATGCCGCGACCGCGGTCGCCGACGCCGACATCGTCGTGCTCGCTGTGCCCGACCTGGCGCTGGGGCCCGTGACGGCCGACCTCGTGCCGCAGCTGCGTTCCGGCGCGATCGTCCTGACCCTCGACCCCGCGGCGGCCTATGCGGGCCTGCTCACCACACGGGACGACGTCATCCAGGCTGTGGCGCACCCGTGCCACCCTTCGATCTTCCTGCAGCGCGAGACGCCGGAGCAGTGGGCCGACACCTTCGGCGGCATCGCCGCGCCGCAGGACGCGATCGCGGCGATCGAGTCCGACGACGAGGCGAAGAAGGCCATCGTCGAGGCGACCGTGCGCGCGATCTATGCTCCCGTGATCGACGTGCACTGGGTCACGATCAAGCAGCTCGCCCAGCTCGAGCCGACGCTGGTCGAGACGGTCGCCTGCATGATCGGCGCGCTGCTCAACGAGGCGTTGCACGAGACCGTGAACACCATGGGCGTCCCCGAGGCGGCGGCCCGCAGCATCCTCTACGGGCACACCCAGGTCGCGCTCGCGAACGGGCTCCGCGGAGACAACCCGTTCTCGGACGCCTGCCTGATCGCGATGGACTACGGACGTGAGAGCATCATCAAGGAGGACTGGAAGAAGATCTTCCAGGATGACGAGCTCGACAAGAACCTCGCCCGGATGCTGCACCTGGACCACATCGAGCGCTGAGAGATGACACGACTTCACGGAAAGACCGCCCTCGTCACGGGCGGCGCCCTGGGCATCGGCCTGGCGGTCGCACAGCGTTTCGCGAACGAGGGCGCCCGCGTCATCCTCGCCGACCGCAACGGTGAAGGTGCGGCCGAGGCTGCAGCCGCGATCGGCGCGAGCGCACGCGCCGTCACGATGGACATCTCCGACGAGACCGCGGTCGCCGCGGCCTTCGCCGAGGTCGAAGAGGCCGGCTGGGCACCAGACGTCGTCGTCGCCAACGCCGGCGTGCAGCTGTTCGGCCAGGATGCGCCGATCGCCGACCTCGACCTGGACGTGTGGAAGCGCACGATCGACATCAACCTGACCGGCACCTTCCTCACCGTGAAGTACGCGGTGCGGACGATGCTGAAGCTCGGCGGAGGGTCGATCATCCTGACCGGCAGCCCCACGGCGGTCAACGGAGAAGGCAAGGACTTCACGGCCTACAGCTCGTCGAAGGCGGGGATGCACGGTCTCGGCCGGGCCGTCGCCGCTGCATATGCCGATCGGGGCATACGGGTGAACACCGTGCAGCCGGCCTACACCGAGACGCCGCTCGTCGCCGCGATCAGCGAGGACCCCGAGTCCCGCGCGGCGATCATCAGCCGCATCCCGATCGGCCGCGCAGGCACACCGGCCGACGTCGCGGGCATCATGGTCTATCTCGCGAGCGACGACGGCTCCTTCGCGACGGGCGCGACCTTCCAGGTCGACGGCGGCATGACGTCGCTGTGAGCGCGTCGTGGTGGCGGACCGATGCGGTCGTGTGGTCGGCAGGAGAGTGGAGCCTCGAACTCCGCGGCGACGAGCTGGCCGAGATCCGCCATCACGACGCGATCGTCCTGCGCGGAGTGCGTGCCGCGGTTCGCGATCGCGGCTGGCAGACGGTGCCGGTGCTGGTGACGGCGGTCACCGCCGAACCCGACGCGCTCACGGTGTCGCTGCGGCACGAGGGGCTCGGCGCGCTCCTCGACTCGACGCTGCGCGCGACGGTGCACGGCGGCGAGCTCATGATCGCCTGGGCCGGCGTGAACCAGATCGGCTTCGACGCCTGCCGCATCGGTCTCGTCGCATTGCATCCGGCGTCCGACTCCGGGCGCCCCGCCGTGGTCGTGCACACCGACGGTGCAGCCGAGGACGTCGTCTTCCCCGGAGCGATCAGCCCGCACCAGCCGATCCGAGACATACGCGAACTGCGCCTCGACGACGTCGTGCTGACCTTCCACGGCGATGTCTTCGAGATGGAGGACCAGCGCAACTGGACGGACGCCTCGTTCAAGACCTACAGTCGTCCGCTCGCCCTTCCGTACCCCTATCGGGTGGATGCCGGAGAAGCCGTGCGGCAGTCGATCACGATCCGCGCGAGCGGCGCGCAGAGGGGTACGCGCGGAATCGGCGCCGACGTGATCGAGCTGCGCCCAGCCGGCGCGTTCCCCGCGATCGGCGTCGAGGCGTCGACAGCGCCCGACCCCGTGGCGGCGGCGGATCTCGGGGCGTTCCGCGTGGTCGAGCTCGACCTCACGACGCCGACCTGGCCTGCCGCACTCGCACGAGCCGCCGCCGACGGGCGACCACTCGACGTTCGCCTGGTCACGCGCGGAACCGCCCAGGAGCTCTCCGCAGCCGCAGCCGCGCTGTGCGAGGTCGAGGTGCTCCGCATCACGCCCTTCGACAGCGACGAGCACATCACGACGGCAGGCCTCCTCGGCGCTACGCGCGCCGCACTCGCCACCGCCCCCGTGCACGCACCGCTGCTCGCCGGCTCCCGCTCGCACTTCACCGAGCTCAATCGAGAGCAGGCGCGGATCCCTCGTGAGGTCGACGGCATCGTCGTGAACACGACTCCGCTGTTCCATGCGCTCGACACCGAGCAGCTCGTCGAGGCGGTCGCCGTGCAGCGTCTGATCGCAGAGCAGAGCGTGCGGATCGCCGACGGGCGGCCGGTGCACATCGGACCGGTCTCGCTGCGACCGCGATTCAACAACGTCGCGACGACGCCCGAGCCCAGCCCTGACAGGGCGGACCTGTCGAAGGGATACGGTGCACAGTTCACCGGCGCGGTGGACGAGAGGCAGACATCGGCAGAACTCGCCGCCTGGGTCGTCGCGAGCGCTGCCGCATCGGCCGTGCCGGGGGTCGCCACATTGTCTTGGTTCGAGACGACCGGTCCGCGCGGCCTCGAGGGCACGCCCGCCGCAGAGGCCATCGCCGCGCTCGAGGCCCTGGCCTGCGGAGAGCTGCTCACCGGCCCGAGCCCGGACGGACTCATCTGGGCCATCGGCTCGCGGCGCGATGGTGCAGACACGGTACTCGTCGCGAACCTGGACCGCATCGAGCGCGCGTTCTCGGTGGATGCGGCATCCGTCGCCCTCGCTCCAGGATCCTGGAGCCGCATCACCCGCCGATAGGTCAATCGCACCAGAACAGGACGCACGCGCGAGAAACATCCTGTTCTCGCGCGGTTGACCTCTTCTCGGGAGGCCGAGGTTGCGCACGGCACTCGTCATCCGTATTCTTGAAACGATTCAAATCGTCCATGGAGGACCGCACTGATGACAACCACGACTCGCGTGTGCTTCCGACTACAGGTGCGCCCCGAACTGCTCGATGAGTACCGCGCACGCCACTGCGCCGTCTGGCCCGAGATGCTCGCCGAGATCGCGGCTTCCGGTCGCCGCAACTACTCGCTGTTCCTCGGCGACGACGGCATGCTGGTCGGCTACTACGAGACAGACGACGATGCCGCAGCACAGGCGTACCTCGCTGCGTCCGAGACTGCCGCACGGTGGGAATCGGAGATGAGCCGCTTCTTCGTCGATCTCACCGGACGCCCCGATCGGGCCGCAGCACCCCTCATCGAAGTGTTCAACCTCGCGGCACAGCTGTCCGCAACCGACACCATCACAGAAAGCGAGTGACGATGTCCGTCCTCACCCCCGAGATCCAGTCCGCCCTCGCGGATCAGGCGATCGAGCTGCCCAGCTGGGCGTTCGGCAACTCCGGCACCCGCTTCAAGGTGTTCGGAACGCCGGGAACGCCGCGCGACCCCTTCGAGAAGATCGCGGATGCCGCGCAGGTGCACAGGTACACGGCTCTCGCCCCCTCGGTCGCGCTGCACATCCCGTGGGATCTCGTGGACTCCTTCGACGACCTGCGCCGTCATGCCGAGGACCTCGGCGTCTCGCTCGGCACGATCAACTCGAACACGTTCCAGGACGACGACTACAAGTTCGGCGCCCTCACCCATGAAGACGTCGCGGTGCGACGCAAGGCCATCGATCACCATCTCGCCTGCATCGACGTGATGGATGCGACGGGGTCGCGCGACCTGAAGATCTGGCTCGCCGAGGGGTCGAACTACCCCGGCCAGGCAGACATGCGCGGCCGTCAGGATCGACTGCACGAGTCGCTGCAGGAGATCTACGCGCGACTCGGAGACGAGCAGCGACTGGTTCTCGAGTACAAGTTCTTCGAACCGGCGTTCTACCACACCGACGTGCCGGACTGGGGCACGTCGTACGCGCAGGTCGCGGCCCTCGGCGACAAGGCGTCGGTCTGCCTCGACACGGGCCACCACGCGCCGGGCACGAACATCGAGTTCATCGTCATGCAGCTGCTGCGCCTCGGCAAGCTCGGATCGTTCGACTTCAACTCGCGCTTCTACGCGGATGACGACCTGATCGTCGGCGCGGCCGACCCGTTCCAGCTGTTCCGCATCATCGTCGAGGTCATCCGGGGCGGAGGGCTGAACAACCCCGACGTGGCCTTCATGCTCGACCAATGCCACAACGTCGAAGACAAGATCCCCGGGCAGATCCGCTCGGTGCTGAACGTGCAGGAGATGACGGCACGTGCACTGCTCGTCGACCGCGAGGCGCTCACGGCGGCGCAGCGCTCCGGCGACGTGCTCGAGGCCAACCGCCTCTTCATGGACGCGTTCTACACCGACGTCCGCCCCGCCCTCGCAGAGTGGCGCGAGAGTCGCGGCCTCCCCGGCGACCCGATGAAGGCCTTCGCCGACTCCGGCTACCTCGCCGAGATCGCGACCGACCGCGTGGGCGGCGTGCAGGCCGGCTGGGGCGCCTGAGCGCGCCGATCTCGAACCTCGACTAAGGACGCATCTGATGACGAATCCCACCGCCGCCGCTCTCATCGAGCGGTCGAACCGCCTGGGCGCCGACCCGAAGAACACGAACTACGCCGGCGGCAACACCTCGGCCAAGGGCACCGAGACAGATCCGGTCACGGGGCAGCCGGTCGAGTTGCTCTGGGTCAAGGGCTCCGGTGGAGACCTGGGCACGCTGAAGGAGCAGGGCCTGGCTGTGCTGCGCCTCGACCGCATGCGCGCGCTCGTCGACGTCTATCTCGGCGTCGAGCGCGAAGACGAGATGGTCGCGGCGTTCGACTACTGCCTGCACGGCAAGGGCGGAGCCGCCCCGTCGATCGACACGGCGATGCACGGGCTCGTCGACGCCGCGCACGTCGACCACCTGCACCCGGACTCCGGCATCGCGATCGCGACCGCCGCCGACGGCGAGGAGCTCACCGCCACGATCTTCGGCGACAAGGTCGTCTGGGTGCCGTGGCGCCGTCCCGGCTTCCAGCTCGGGCTCGACATCGCTGCGATCAAGGCCCGCAACCCGCAGGCGATCGGCACGATCCTCGGCGGTCACGGCATCACCGCCTGGGGAGACACCAGCAAAGAGGCCGAGGCCAACTCGCTCTGGATCATCGACACCGCGGCCGCCTACATCGCCGAGCACGGCACGGCACAGCCGTTTGGCGCCGTGCGCGCGGGATTCGAGGCTCTGCCCGAGATCGAGCGCCGTCAGCGCGCCGCCGCCCTCGCCCCGACGATCCGCGGCATCGCCTCACGCGACAAGCCGCAGGTCGGCCACTTCACCGACGCCGACGTCGTGCTCGACTTCCTCTCCTCCGAACGTGCGCCCGAACTCGCCGCGCTCGGCACGAGCTGCCCTGACCACTTCCTGCGCACCAAGGTCAAACCGTTGATCCTCGATCTTCCGGCCACTTCATCCGCCGAGGAGCAGATCGCGCGCCTGCACGAGCTGCACGAGGAGTACCGCGCCGACTACCAGGCCTACTACGACGCGCACGCGACCGCCGACTCCCCCGCGATCCGCGGGGCCGATCCGCTCATCGTCCTCATCCCCGGCGTGGGTATGTTCTCCTACGGCGCGAACAAGCAGACCGCCCGCGTCGCCGGCGAGTTCTACGTCAACGCGATCAACGTGATGCGCGGCGCCGAGGCGCTGTCGACCTACTCCCCCATCTCCGACGCCGAGAAGTTCCGCATCGAGTACTGGGCGCTCGAAGAGGCCAAGCTGCAGCGGATGCCGAAGCCGAAATCTCATCAGGGGCGCATCGCCTTCGTCACCGGTGCCGCGAGCGGCATCGGCAAGGCAATCGCCGTGCGTCTCGCCGCCGAAGGCGCCTGCGTGGTGGTCGCCGACCTCGACCTCGAGAAGGCGCAGGCTGCGGCAGCGGAGCTCGGCGGCAGCGATGTCGCGATCGGCGTCGCCGCGAACGTGGCGGATGCGGATGCCGTGCAGGCTGCGATCGACGAGGCCCTGCTGGCGTTCGGCGGCGTCGACCTCGTCGTGAACAATGCTGGCCTGTCGTTGTCGAAGCCGCTGTTGGAGACCACCGAGAAGGACTGGGATCTGCAGCACGACGTGATGGCGAAGGGCTCCTTCCTCATCTCGAAGGCCGCAGCCCACGTCCTGATCGACCAGAAGCTCGGCGGAGACATCATCTACATCTCCTCGAAGAACTCCGTCTTCGCCGGCCCGAACAACATCGCGTACTCGGCGACCAAGGCCGACCAGGCCCACCAGGTGCGCCTGCTCGCGGTCGAGCTCGGCGAGCACGGCATCCGCGTCAACGGCATCAACCCCGACGGCGTGGTGCGCGGCTCGGGCATCTTCGCCTCCGGCTGGGGCGCCAACCGCGCCGCTACCTATGGTGTGGCAGAAGAGGACCTCGGCCAGTACTACGCGAACCGCACGATCCTCAAGCGCGAGGTCGTTCCCGAGAACGTGGCGGATGCCGTATACGTGCTCACCGGCCCCGAGCTCAGCCGCACCACCGGCCTGCACATCCCGGTCGACTCCGGCGTCGCCGCCGCGTTCCTGCGATGAGCATGCGCGCCGTCGCCGCGTTTCGTCACTTTGACTCGCTTCGCTCGCTCAGTACGGCGCTCGCTCCGCTCGCTCAACGACCAGGGGGCAGAGCCCTGTTCGTTGAGCGAGGAGCGAAGCGACGAGACGAAACGCGTGATTCCGACCAGCGCAGGAGCCACCAGTGACCGCCGTCGCCGCCGTCGACCTCGGCGCCACCAGCGGACGGGTCATGATCGGCCGGATCGGCGAGGGCGTGCTCGACCTCGAACTCGTGTCGCGGTTCCCGAACGGCCCTGTCAAACGTGAAGACGGCCTGCACTGGGACTTCGACGCGCTGTACGAGCACGTCGTCGCCGGGCTGACCGAGGCCGTGCGACGCGAACCGTCGATCGAGAGCATCGGCATCGACTCATGGGCCGTCGACTACGGTCTGCTGCGCGACGGTGAACTGCTCGCCGAGCCGTTCCACTATCGCGACGGTCGCAGCGAACGCGGGGTGACCGAGGTGCACGCGCGCGTGCCGTTCGATGAGCTGTACAGCCGCAACGGTCTGCAGTTCCTGCCCTTCAACACGCTGTACCAGTACCGCGTCGACGGCAGGACGGCGGATGCCGACACGGCCCTGCTGATCCCCGATCTCATCGCCTTCCTGCTCACCGGCGTCGCTGTCGCCGAACGCACGAACGCCTCGACGACCGGTCTGCTGAACGTGGAGACCTCGGCGTGGGACCGTGAACTCGCCGAGCGGATCGGCGTCCCGACCGGCATCCTCCCGCCTCTCGTCGACCCCGGCACCGTGATCGGCGCCCTGCGCCCAGGTCTGGCCGAACGCATCGGCAAGGATCTCCCCGTGATCGCGGTCGGGTCGCACGACACGGCCTCGGCCGTCGTCGCCGTCCCGCTCTCGAGCGCCGGTTCTGCGTACATCTCGTGCGGCACCTGGGGACTCGTCGGCCTCGAGTTGCGTGAGCCGCGGGTGACGGATGCCGCGCGCGACGCGGATTTCACCCACGAGCTCGGCGTCGACGGGCGCTACCGCTTCCTCCACAACGTGTCAGGGCTCTGGCTGCTCAGCGAGAGCGTTCGCGCATGGGAGACCGAGGACGGCACGGTGATCGATCTGCCGGAACTGCTCGCGGCTGCATCCGCGGTGGCCGGCGAGTTCCCGCTCTTCGACGCGAACGACCCCTCGCTGAGTGCGCCGGGAGACATGCCCCGCCGCATCGCGGCACTCCTCGGCGACCGGACGCCCGATTCGCGTCCCGCCTTCGCGCGCAGCATCGTCGAATCGATCGCCGCGGCCTTCGCGGACGCGGTGCAGACGGCCTCTGCCCTCGCCGGGCGCGACATCGACTGCATCCACGTCGTGGGCGGCGGATCGCTCAACCGGCTGCTCTGCCAGGCCACGGCCGACCGCGCGGGTCTGCCCGTGCTCGCCGGCCCCGTCGAGGCCACCGCGCTCGGCAACGTGCTGGTTCAGGGCCGCGCGCTCGGCGCCGCTCCGGCGACCCTCGAGGGGCTGCGGGCCCTCGTCGCGGCGACGCACGAGCTGGTCTGCTACGAGCCGCGCGGCTGATCCGGGCCGCAGCGACCGACTGCGAACGACGGTGCCAACGCACGGATGCCCGGGATCTGCGCCCCGTCGTCCCGCATCCGGGTGCGCCCAACTGGCGCCTCACGCCGAGAACGCGACCACAACACGCACCCCGGCGCGCACAAGGCGCGACCAACCGAGGCATCCCACTGTTGCAGACAGCGAAGTGCGCCCAACTGCCGCCTCTCGCTGAAAGAGCCGACCACAACGCGCACCTCGCCCGTGCGGCCCGGCTACTCCACAGCGATGGCAGCGGATGCCGGAGCGAACCCCTCGGCGGTAACCGTCACCGTCACCTCGGTCGCCGCCGCATCCGCGCGCACGATCGCGAGCGCGCGGCCGTCACAGGTCGTCACGGAAGGTCCCGCGAAGGTCTCCTCGGTGCGCGCCCGCGCCGATCCGAGGCCCGCGAGCGAACCACCCGACACCGTCACCGTCACGAGCCGATCGGCGTCGCACAGCAGCGTGCCGTCGGCATCCGCGATCGTGATCTCCACGTAGCCGAGGCCGTCCGCCGAGATCGACGGCGACTCGGCTCGCGCCGACAGCACGGGCGCGCCCGCAGTACGCAGGGAGGTCCTGGCCACCTCGGCACCGCCCGCGAAGGCGACCGCGGTGAGCTCTCCCCGGCGGTACTCCGTCTCGAAGCGCGCGATCAGCGGCCGCGGCTCGCCGACCGCGACCCGGTCGAGCACGACGCCGTCGAGCATCAGCTCGACCTCGTCGGCTTGCGCGTACACGTCGACCGTGACCGGAGAGCCGTCGGGCACTCCCCACGACCAGCTCGACACGACGTCGTCCCACGACCACGGCGTCTTGGCGACGGGGCGGCCGTGGTGCTGCGGACGGTGCACGGCGATCGCCGGCTCAGCCCGCAGCCCGTATGCGATCTCGCGGTAGTACGAGGCGGGCAGCCTGAGACCTGTGATGTCGATGTCGCCGCAGTCGGCGAGCAGGTACGGGAAAGGGCCCGCCGTCCCGGTCGGCTCGTAGCCCTCGGCATCCGTGTAGTCGACGCGCCCGATCCCGGCCTCGCCGATGTAGTCCCAGCCGGTCCAGGTGAAGTCGCCGATGACGTGCGGCAGGCGCTTGACGTCGGCCCACAGCGAGGCGATGCGGTCGGGGAAGGTCTCGGATCCCACGATCACGCGGTTCGGGAAGAGGTCGGCGTCGAGGTCGTACCGGGAATCGGCGTAGTTGAACCCGACGACGTCGAGCACGGCCGCCGACTCCTCGGTCGAGTCCGTGATCAGCTGCGAGGCGTTCATGAGCGCCATCTGCTCGCCCATGTCGGCCATCATCGTGTTCGGGTCGGCCGCCTGCGCTTCGGCCATGGCTTCGGCCATGCGGTCAAGATTCGCGATGATGCCGTTGATGCCGTTCGTCACGAACCGCGTCGGGTCGAGGCGCCGGAACTCCTCGGCGAGGCGACGGCTCCACGTGGCGCCGTGCGGGGTGGCCAGCTCGAGGATCTCGTTGCCGATCGAGTACAGCACGACGCTCGGGTGGTTGCGGTCCTTCGCGACGAGCGCGGCGACGTCACGGCGCCAGCGCTCGTCGAAGCCGATCGAGCTGTCGAACACGGTCTTCGACCGGGTCCACACGTCGGTGAGCTCGTCCATCACGAGCATGCCGTGCGCGTCGCACGCGTCGAGCAGGGCACGGCTCGCCGGGTTGTGCGCGCTGCGGATCGCGTTGAAGCCCGCGGCCTTGAGAAGGCGGATGCGGCGTTCCTCGGCATCCGCGATCGACACTGCGCCCAGGGGGCCGTTGTCGTGGTGGATGCACGCGCCGCGCAGGTCGACCGTCACGCCGTTGACGCGCAGTCCGTGCACGGTGTCGAGCTGCAGGCGGCGGATGCCGAAGGCAGTGGCCTCCTCATCCGTCACCTCGCCGGATGCATCCGTCAGCACCGTCCGCACGCGGTAGCGGTGCGGAGACTCCGGGCCCCACAGGCGCGGCGACGGCACAGCGAGCCGCACGCGGGCGGTGGCGGTCTCACCGGGCAGCACGGTGACAGGAGAGTCTCCGGATGCCGCGACCACGTCGTCGTCGTCGGTGATCGTCCAGGCGATCCGACGGGTTGCGGTATGCCGGGTGCCGTTCTCGACGGTGGTCGCGATCTCGACGATCGCGCGCTCGGCCTCGATGTCGCTCGAGGTCGCGCTCGTTCCGTCGAGTGCGATGTGAACGGGGTCGTCGACGATCAGGTGCACGGGTCGGTAGATGCCGCCTCCGGTGTACCACCGGCTGTCGCGGTGCACGCGGGCCTCGACCGTGATCGTGTTCGTCTCGCCGAAGCGCAGGAACGGGTCGGCGTCGATCACGAAGGCGGCGTAGCCGTTCGCCTCGTGCCCGGCGAAGTCGCCGTTGATGCAGACCGTGGCGTCGCGGTAGACGCCTTCGAACTCGATGCGCACGGTCTTGTCACGCCAGTCGTCCGGCACGTCGAAGCTCTTCGCGTACACGAACACGCCGCCCGGGATGTACCCGCTGTGCACTCCCTGCCCGCCGTCGACCGAGCGGGGCAGGTCTCGCAGCGCGTCGTGCGGCACGTGCACCGCGACCGGAGCGCTGTCGGCGTCCTTCGCCTCGAAGGCGCCGAGCTTCGGACCCACCGTCCAGCCGTCGGCGAAAGGCAGGCGGGTCATCCGGCGTCCTCGTCACTGCCCGCGACCGCGTCGGAGGGGTCTCCCGGTTCGGCCCAGTCGACGTCTGCGAGCGCATCGATGCACTCGTGCAGCGCGTCGGCGATGTCGACGATGTCGCGGTCGAGCAGCCACTGCACTTGAAGCCCGTCCCACAGCGCGATGAGCACGATGGCCGCTCGCCGCGGTGTGACGCCCGGCCGCAGCCGCCCCTGGCTGCCGAGCGTGCTGAACGACTTGAGGAACGCGGCCCTGGTGGTCTCGTAGCGACGAGTGAAGTACGCGTGAGCGGGGTGGTCCGGGGCGGTGGCCTCGGCGGACAACGTGCAGTACAGCTCGACCACACCGGGAACCGTCGCGTTGTAGGCGGCCAGGGCGACGACTCCCCGCAGCGCGGCATGGGGGTCGTCCGAGTCGAGCGGCACCATCTCACGGGAGCGATCGTCGCGGCGCGAGAGCACGGCCTCGAGCAGTGCGACCTTGTTCGGGAAGTGGTGCAGCAGGCCGGCCTCGCTGATGCCGACCCGCTGAGCGACTTCTCGCAGGGATCCGGACCGATAGCCGCCCTCGGCGAACACCTCGAGAGCGGCGTCGAGGATCGCCTCGCGCCTCTTGCGCGTCTTGGCGTACTCGCCGCGTGCTCGGCGCGGTGCCTTCGTCGTCGTGGTGGTGTTCGTCATCGCTGTCACCGTATCCCAGTTCTCCGCCTCGTCGCGGTTCTCCTCTGGCCCCCTCAATGACCGTTCTATAACGAATTCCGAGTAAGCGCTAGGTTTTCTTCCAAAAACCTAGCGGACACTCGTTTTTGCTGCTAGCTTCGCTCGACAGAGGCGATCCGCAGGGGTATCGCCCACCCGATGAAGGGACCAATGATGTTCCGCTGGAAGGCCACAGCAGCCACCCTCGCCATCGCCGCTCTCGCTCTCACCGGTTGCTCAGGCGCAACCGACGGCGGCGGCACCGGAGAAGGAAGTGGCGGCACTCTCACTCTGGGTGCGATCACGCCCCCCACCACGTTCGACCCCGCGGGCTCCGAATGGGGCAACCGCGCACCGTACTACCAGGCCGTGTTCGACACGCTGCTCCTCGCCACCCCCGAGGGCACGATCGAACCCTGGCTCGCCACCGACTGGTCGTACAACGACGACAACACGGTGCTCACCCTCACCCTCCGCGACGACGTCACGTTCTCGGACGACTCGAAGCTCACAGCCCAGGTCGTCGTGGACAACTTGAATCGCTTCAAGTCCGGCACCTCTCCCGACGCGAACTACTTCGCCGACGTCGCCAGCTTCGAGGCCCCTGACGACACCACCGTCGTGATCACCCTGAACGCCCCCAACCCGGCGCTGTTGAACTACCTCACCCGCGACCCGGGGCTCGTCGGCAGCGGAGAGTCGCTCGACAACGACGATCTCGCCACCAACCCGATCGGCTCGGGCCCCTACGTGCTCGACACCGCGGCGACCGTCACGGGCACGAGCTACACCTACACGAAGAACCCGGACTACTGGAACCCGGACGTGCAGCACTACGACAAGCTCGTGATCAACGTGCTCGCCGACGCCACGGCATCGCTCAACGCCATCAAGGCAGGCGAGGCCAACGGCGTCAAGCTCGCCAGCAACGACAACCTCGCCGAGGTGGAAGGCGCCGGCTGGACCGTGAACGCCAACGAGCTCGACTTCCAGGGACTGCTGCTGCTCGACCGCGCGGGAACCATGAACCCGGCGCTCGCGGATGTGCGCGTCCGTCAGGCGCTCAACTACGCGTTCGACCGCGACGGGCTGCTGCAGGCGCTGCAGGCCGGCAACGGCACGGTGACCACACAGGTGTTCCCGAAGTCGTCTGCGGCGTACGACCCCGAGCTCGACGACTACTACACCTACGACCCGAAGAAGGCGAAGGAGCTGCTGGCCGAAGCAGGCTACGCCGACGGACTCACGCTGTCGATGCCGTCGTCCACGCTTCTGGGTGCCAGCACGTACACGCTCATCGAGCAGCAGTTGAACGACGTCGGCATCAAGGTCGAGTACACCGACCCCGGCAACAACTTCATCGCCGATCTGCTGGCCCCGAAGTACGCCGCGTCGTTCATGGCTCTCGAGCAGAACCCCGACTGGCAGCTGATCCAGTTCATGATCGCCCCGACCGCGATCTTCAACCCGTTCGGATACGACGACCCGAAGGTCGACGAGTACATCTCGCAGATCCAGTTCGGCGACGAGAAGACGCAGGAGTCCGTCGCCAAGGAGCTCAACAAGTACATCGTCGAGCAGGCGTGGTTCGCCCCGTTCTATCGAGTGCAGGGCAGCTTCGCGACCGACGCGAACACGACCGTCGAGATGCTCCCGACGAACGCCTATCCCGCGATCTACGACTTCACGCCGAAGTCCTGACCCGGTCCCTCCGGCCCGCCCGTCTCGCGGGCGGGCCGGATCCCGAATTCCTCTGAGACACAGGAGCGCAGCATGCTCATGTTCATAGTGCGCCGGGTACTCGCCGGCGTCGTCCTGCTCGCCGTCATATCCATCGTGACGTTCGGGCTCCTCTTCCTCGACAGCGCGAACATCGCGCGTCGCATCCTCGGCCAGAACGCCACCGACGAACTCGTCGCCCAGAAGTCGGCGGAGCTGGGACTCGATCGTCCCCTCGCCGTGCAGTACTGGGACTGGCTCACCTCCGCCCTCACCGGCGACCTCGGGCGCTCATGGTTCAACGGCCAGCTCGTCTCGGTGAGCCTGTCGGGCCGCCTCAGCGTCAGCCTCTCGCTCGTGATCGGCGCCACCCTCATCTCGGCCGTCCTCGCGATCGTGCTGGGCGTGCTCGCTGCTCGCCGCGGCGGCTGGGTCGACGCGCTGGTGCAGTTCATCTCGGTGATCGGCTTCGCGATCCCCGGCTTCCTCATCGCGCTGTACCTCGTGCTGCTCTTCGCGATCAACCTGCACTGGTTCAAGGCCACCGGCTACATCCCGATCACCGACTCGTTCGGCGGCTGGGTCACCTCGGTGACGCTGCCGATCGTCGCGTTGTCGATCGGGGCGATCGCGGCGGTCGCGCAGCAGGTGCGCGGCTCGGTGATCGACGCTATGTCCCGCGACTACGTGCGCACCCTCCGCGCCCGCGGCCTCTCCTCCGGCAGCGTCGTGTACAAGCACGTGCTGCGCAACGCCGGCGGCCCCGCCCTGGCCGTGCTCGCCGTGCAGTTCATCGGACTGCTCGGCGGCGCCGTCATCGTGGAGCAGGTGTTCGCCCTGCCCGGCATGGGTCAGCTCACGGTCACCGCGACCACCCAGGGCGACATCCCCGTGGTGATGGGCGTCGTGATCGCGTTCGCCCTGATCGTGCTCATCGTGAACCTCGTCATCGACCTCGCGCAGGCCGCTCTCAACCCGAAGGTGCGACTCTCATGACCGCCATCGAAGTACCCACGGCAGTGCCGACGCCGGCGATGAAGACCTCGCTCATGCGCCGCCTCGTCCGCCGCCCCGTCTCGCTGGCCTCGCTGATCTTCCTCGTGCTGGTCATCGTGGTGGCCGTCATCGGGCGCTGGATCGCCCCGTTCGATCCCAACGTCGCCTCGCTCAAGCTCGTGCTGGCGACCCCCAGCGCAGCTCACCCGCTCGGCGCCGACAGCGCGGGCCGCGACGTGCTGTCGCGGCTGCTCGCCGCCACGCAGATCACCTTGGCGGCCGCCCTCGTCGCGGTGGTCACCGCCCTCGTGATCGGCGTGATCTCGGGTCTGATCGCGGGCTACTACCGCGGATGGTTCGACTCGGTCGCGTCCTGGATCACCTCATTGGTGATGGCTCTGCCCGGCATGGTCGTGCTGCTCGCGGCGCGCACCGTGCTCGGCCCGAGCGTGTGGCTCGCGATGTTCATCTTCGGCATCCTGCTCGCACCCGCCTATTACCGGCTGGTCTACGCAGCGGTCACCGGGGTGCGCGGCGAGCTCTACGTCGACGCCGCCCTCGTCTCCGGCCTCTCCGACCTGCGCATCATCGGCCGCCACATCCTCTCGGTGGTCCGCGCGCCGATCATCATCCAGTCGGCCATCATCACCGGCATCGCGATCGCGATCCAGTCGGGACTCGAATTCCTCGGCCTCGGCGACATGAGCGTCCCCACCTGGGGCGGCATGCTGAACGACGGCTTCGCGAACATCTACAAGCAGCCCCTGCTGATGGTGTGGCCGTCGCTCGCGATCGCCCTCACCGCGATCGCTCTCACGCTGCTCGCCAACGGCATGCGCGACGTGCTCGAGCGCACCACGGTCGTGCGGCGCCGTCGCCGTCGTGCCGTGACCACGGCGACCGGCTCGATCGCCGCCGTGACGACGTCGCTCAGCCTCTCGGGCGGAGATCTCGACGCCCTCGAGGACTCGACGGAGCTGCCGGTGATCGGCGACACCATCGTGCACCCCGACGATGATCGCACCCGCGCGCTCGACGCCGCGCCGATCCTCACGATCTCCGACCTGCGGGTCGGGTACCAGCAGACGCAGGGCGAAGACATCGAAGTCGTCCACGGCGTCTCGCTGCAGATCCGCAAGGGCGAGGTTCACGGCCTGATCGGCGAATCGGGCTCGGGCAAGACCCAGACCGCGTTCGCGGTGCTGGGACTGCTTCCCCGCGGCGGGCAGGTCACCGCCGGCTCGATCGACTTCGAGGGCACGCAGCTGGCGGATGCCTCGGAGCGGGCCTACGCCGGCATCCGCGGCAAGCGCATCGGCTACATCCCGCAGGAGCCGATGAGCAACCTCGACCCCTCGTTCACGATCGGATACCAGCTGGTCGAACCTCTGCGCGCGCACCTGGGTCTGTCGAAGAAGGAGGCCACCGAGAAGGCGCTCGCGCTGCTCGACCGCGTCGGCATCCCGAACCCGAGGCGCACGTTCGAGGCGTACCCGTTCGAAGTCTCGGGCGGCATGGCGCAGCGCGTGCTGATCGCCGGCGCCGTGTCGACCGACCCCGACCTCATCATCGCCGACGAGCCCACCACGGCCCTCGACGTGACGGTGCAGGCCGAGGTGCTCGACCTCCTGCGCGACCTGCAGAGCGAACGCCAGATGGCGATGCTGCTGGTCACGCATAACTTCGGCGTCGTCGCCGATCTGTGCGATCGTGTGACCGTCATGCAGCAGGGCCTGTTCATCGAGCAGGGCCCCGTCCGCACGATCCTGCGCACCCCCTCGCACGCCTACACGCAGTCGCTGCTGGACGCGATCCTCGACGAGGGTCCGGCCCGCGGCCCGCTCATCACCGCGGGAGCCACCGCGGTGACCGCCGAAGGAGGCCGGTCATGACCAATCTGCTGGAGGTCGCCGACCTCGACGTCACCTATCCGGGCAAGGGGTTCCGCGCGCAGCCGTTCCACGCGCTCAAGGGCGTCTCGCTCGACATCCGTCCCGGCGAGACCGTGGGCCTGGTCGGCGAGTCCGGCTCGGGCAAGACGACGCTGGGCCGAGCCGTGCTGGGACTGGCTCCCGTGACGGGCGGCTCGGTGAAGTACGACGGCCGCGAGATCGGGCACCTGAACCGCCGCGAGCGCCGCAGCCTCGCGAGCGAGATCCAGGTCGTGTTCCAGGACCCGTACTCCTCGCTGAACCCCTCGATGACGATCGCGCAGATCCTCGCCGAGCCCCTCACCGCGCGCGGCGTCGCCGCGAAAGAGGCCTTCGCGCGGGTCGCCGACCTGCTCGACCGGGTGGGCCTGCCGGCGGATGCTGCCCGCCGGCTGCCCCGCGAGTTCTCGGGCGGGCAGCGCCAGCGCGTGGCGATCGCCCGCGCGCTGGCGCTGGATCCCAAGCTCATCGTGTGCGATGAGCCGGTGTCGGCCCTCGACCTGTCGACGCAGGCGCGTGTCCTCGACCTCTTCATCGAGATCCAGGAGCGCACCGGCGTCGCCTATCTCTTCATCTCGCACGACCTCGCGGTCGTCCGCCACATCAGCCACCGCGTGGCCGTGATGTTCCGGGGCGAGCTCGTCGAGACCGGAGACGGCGACCAGGTCACGGCACGCCCGCAGCATCCGTACACCCAGCGGCTGTTCCTCGCCGCCCCCGTACCCGATCCCGACGCGCAGCAGAAGCGCCGCGCCGACCGCCGTGCGCTCATCGACGCGCAGAAGGCCTCAGAAGGAGCCGCAGCATGACCGCCTCGACCGACCACCTCCGCCCCCTGCTCGAGAAGCTCACGCTCGAGCAGAAGGCGGCCCTCGTGCAGGGCGCCGACTTCTGGACGACGGTGCCGCTGCCCGAGATCGGGCTGCGTGCGCTCACGCTCTCCGACGGCCCCGCCGGGGTGCGCGGGCCGCGCTGGGACGAGCGAGAACCCTCGCTCAACCTGCCCTCGGGCTCGGCGCTGGCAGCGTCCTGGGACACCGACCTCGCCTACCGGTATGGCGCGGCCGCAGCATCCGAGGCCCGCCGCAAAGGGGTCGACGTCGTGCTCGGCCCGACCATCAACCTGCACCGCTCTCCGCTGGGCGGCCGGCACTTCGAGTGTCTGAGCGAGGACCCGGAGCTCACGGCCGAGCTCGGCGCAGCCTACGTGCGCGGCATGCAGGAGAACGGCGTCGCCGCCACCCCGAAGCACTACGTCGCCAACGACTCCGAGACCGACCGCTTCACAGTCGACGTCGAGGTCGACGAGCGCACTTTGCGCGAGGTCTATCTCGCGCCGTTCGAGCGCGCCGTCGAGGCCGGTGCGTGGTCGGTCATGAGCGCCTACAACTCGGTCGACGGCGTGACGATGACCGAGAACGACCTGCTCGAGAACCCGCTGAACAGCGAATGGGGCTTCGACGGCGTCGTCGTCAGCGACTGGACGGCCGTCCGTTCGCTCGACTCCGCCGCCGCCGCGCAGGACCTCGCGATGCCGGGTCCTGCTCCGGCGTGGGCCGACCTGGTCGAGGCCGTTCGCGACGGCCGCGTGCAGGAGGCCGACGTCGACCGCAAGGTGCTGCGCATCCTGCTGCTCGCCGAGCGGGTGGGCGCCCTGGAGGGAACGGATGCCGTCACCCCCGCTCCGCTCGACGGGCCCGCCTTCGCGAAGGAGGCCGCGATCGAGGGCACCGTGCTGCTGCAGAACAGCGGCGTGCTGCCCCTGGATGCGTCCGCGCTGGCGAAGGTCGCGATCATCGGCCACAACGCGAAGGACGCCCGCACGCAGGGCGGCGGATCGGCGACGGTGCTGCCAGAGAAGGTCGTCTCGCCGCTCGACGCGATCCGCGCCGCTCTGCCCGGTGCCGAGGTGGGCTACGAGATCGGCGCGGTCGTGCAGGAGGGCGTCGCCGAGATCCCGCTCGAGTCGATCGTGAACCCCGCGACCGGGGAGCCGGGGCTGCGCGTCTCGTTCCACGACGCCGAGGGCACCGAGCTGTTCGCCGAGAACCGCCGGGCCACGGCGCTGGTGTGGTTCGGCGGAGATGCGCCGATCGGCGCGAGCCGCACGATCGTGCTGGAGACCCGGTTCACCCCGGCCGAGAGCGGCGAGATCCAGCTCGGCTTCGCCGGGGCCAACCCGGGTCGCGTCTTCGTCGACGGCGAGCTCGTGCTCGACGACGTCCCCGTGATCGAGGGCACGGATCTGGGCGCCGCGTTCCTGAACCCGCCGTCGATCACGGCCGCGGTGTCCGTCGAGGCGGGCCGCGCCGTCGACCTCCGCGCGGAGTTCACGCGCGAGTCGCGCGGCGCCCTCGACGGGGCTCTCAGCGTCACACTGGGCATCGCCCCCGAGCGCACCGATCCCGATGAGCTGATCGCCCGCGCGGCCGCCGCGGCGAGCGCGGCCGAGGTCGCGATCGTCGTGGTCGGCACGAACTCGAAGGTGGAGTCGGAGGGCTATGACCGCGTCGACCTCGACCTTCCCGGCCGACAGGACGATCTGGTGCGCGCTGTCGCCGCCACCGGCACGCCCACGATCGTGGTCGTGAACGCGGGCTCCCCCGTGGTGCTGCCCTGGGCGGGCGAGGTCGCCGCGATCGTGCAGGGCTACTTCGGCGGCCAGGAGTTCGGGCATGCGATCGCCGACGTGCTCACCGGCTCCGCAGAGCCGGGCGGACGCCTGCCGACCACGTGGCCCGCCGCGCTGGCCGACGTGCCGGTGACCGACGTCACCCCGGTCGAAGGACGTCTCGTCTACTCCGAGGGACTGCACATCGGCTATCGCGCGTGGCTCAGGAGTGGTGCCCGACCCGCGTTCCCGTTCGGTCACGGTCTCGGTTATACGACGTGGTCGTGGGGCACGGCGCAGCGCCATGGCGACACGGTCGAGGTGACCCTCGCGAACACCGGCGCACGCGCCGGCAAGCAGGTCGTGCAGGTGTACGCCGAGCGCACCGACTCGACGGTCGACCGCCCGGCACGCTGGCTCGTCGGGTTCGCCGTCGTGCATGCCGAGCCCGGCCGCACCGTCACCGCGGTCGTGCCGGTACCGGCACGACGTCTGGCGCACTGGGCCGGCGAGTGGGCGGTCGAGCCGGGCGCCTACACGCTGCGCGTGGGCTCCTCGGTCGCCGAGCTGCCGCTGAGCGTCGAGTGGGAGCAGGCATGACTCTCTCGGCTCTGACCGGTGCTCTTCAGGGGCGCGCCGACGAGCGGCTCGCCGAGATCGTCGCACGTCTCGAGGGCTTCCTCGCCTCCGACGCCGACCTGTCGTTCCAGGTGGCCGCCTTCCTCGAGGGTGTTCCCGTACTCGATGCCTGGGGCGGCCCGCACCTCGGTGAGCACTCCGCCACCGTGCCGTACTCCGTCACGAAGAACACGCTCGGCCTGTCGGTCGGCCTTCTCGTCGAGCGCGGAGAGCTCGATCTCGACGAGACGGTGGCTCACTATTGGCCCGAGTTCGCCGCCAAGGGCAAGGGCTCGGTCACCGTGCGGCAGCTGCTCTCGCATCAGGCAGGCCTGCCGCAGGCGGCGCCCGCGCTGACCGCCGACGAGCTGCTGGATCATCACGCCGCCGCTGAACGTCTCGCCGCGAGCTGGCCGTTCTGGTATCCCGGCAGCGCGTTCGGCTATCACGCTCTGACGATCGGCAATCTCGGCGATGAGCTCGTCTACCGGGTGACCGGCCGCACGCTGCACGAGTTCTACGAGCAGGAGATCCGTGCCCCGCACGGCGTCGACTTCTACCTCGGCCTCCCCGCATCCGAAGAGGAGCGCCTGGTTCCGCTGCTGCCGATGGTGCGACCGGTGTCGGACGCCACGGTGCCATCGTCCTCGGCTCTCGGCCCCGTCGTCTTCGCCTCGCGCAGCGGCGCCATCGACCTCGCCGGCGACCCGGTGAGTTGGCGATACGGACATCCCGGAACCTCGGGCACCGGGACCGCCCGGGGGCTCGCCCGGCTCTTCGCGGCCGCCGTGACCGGTGTCGACGGAGCCGCTCCCTTCCTCTCGGCCGACACCGTGTCGCAGGTCGGGCAGCAGCAGATCCGCGGCTACGACGAGGTGCTGCACCAGCACGACCGCGCGCACGCGATCGTGTTCCAGAAGCCCTCGCAGCAGCTCGCCTTCGGCGGCCCGCGCGCCTTCGGGCACGACGGAGCGATGGGCGCCCTCGCCTGCGTCGACCCCGACACCGGCCTCGCCTTCGCGTGGACCATCGCCCGCGGTCCGTGGCCCGGCGGCGCAGACCCCCGCGCCGTCGCGCTCGCCCGCGACCTCGGCCGCATCCTCTCCTGACCCTCTCCCGCCTCCGGAAGGCACCGCGCATGACCACGCTGCACAACCCCCTCATCAACGGCTTCCACCCCGACCCCTCGGTCGTCCGTGTGGGAGACGAGTGGTTCCTGGCCACGTCGACCTTCGAGTACCTGCCCGGCATCCCGATCCACCGCTCGACCGACTTCGAGAACTGGGAGCTCATCGGCCACGTCGCCACCCGGCCCGGTCAGCTCGCGGTCGAGGATGTGCCGACCGCGGGCGGGGCGTGGGCGCCGACGATCCGGCACCGCGACGGCGTGTTCCACCTCGTCATCACCGACGCGATGGGCCGGGGCATGCTGCACTTCACCGCCACCGACGCCGCGGGGCCGTGGAGCGACGGCGACCTGATCCTGAAGGACGACGGCTCTGGCTCCATCGACGGCATCGACCCCGACATCGCGTGGGGCGAGGACGGAACCGTCTACATCACGTTCTCGGGCCTGATCCTCGGCGGCGAGGGCGCGGGTCAGCACCTCGGCATCCAGCAGGTGCGCGTGGACCTCGAGAACCACGTCGCCCTTGAGGAGCCGCGTTCGGTCTGGTCGGGCACGGGCGGGCAGTTCCCCGAGGCTCCGCACCTCTACGTGGTCGACGGCCGTTGGTACCTCATGATCGCCGAGGGCGGCACCGAACGCGGGCACGGGGTGTCGATCGCCCGCGGCGACTCCCCGGAAGGCCCGTTCGAGACCGCTCCGCAGAATCCGCTGGTCTCGGCGCGATCGACGATCCGGCCGATCCAGAACACCGGCCACGGCGACCTCGTGATCGGTCCGGACGGCGACTGGCTGTGCGTGCTGCTCGGCGTGCGCCCCCGGAGCATGACGCGCGCGTTCTCTGCTCTCGGGCGCGAGACCTTCGTGACGGCGGTGCGCTGGGAGGAGAACGGCTGGCCGGCCATCGACCCCGTGCAGCTGAACGTGCGTCCGGGTACCCGCGTCGACATCGACTTCGCCGAGACCCGCGAGCTCGACGGCGAGTGGATCGCGGTGCGCGCCACCCCGGCATCCCTCGTCGATCTCGAGGCCCGTCCCGACGCGATCGTGCTGCACGGCGACGGCCGCACCATGAACGACCCCCGGCCCGTCTTCGTCGGCCGGCGGCAGGAGCATCTGACCTGCGCGACGACCGCGCGCATCGACGTCGGCGACGGCACAGGTGGCCTCGCCGTGCGCTACGACGAGCGCTTCCACGTCGAGATCGAGGTGGGGAACGGCGTGATCATCGCACGCGCCGTCGTCGCCGACCTCGTGCAGGAGTGGACGGCCCCGTTCTCCGGCGGCGTGGTCGACCTGCACATCGACTCGCGCCGCCCTGAGGGGAGCGGCGGTTTCCCCCGCACGAGCGACGTGTTCCACCTCGCCGCCACGGTCGGCGGCGAGCGCATCGACCTCGCCCAGGTCGACGGACGGTTCCTCGCATCCGAGACCGCGGAGTCGTTCACCGGCCGCGTCATCGGCGTGTACGCCGTGACCGGCGCCGTCGCTCTGCTCAGCTGGAGCGCAGAAGGAGACGACGAATGACGGATGCTGCTCGTATCGCGACGCTGAAGGCGGAGCTGCGCGACGACACGACCTTCGTCGCGACGCCGACGCCTCGTCTGAGCTGGATCGTCACGACGACGGATACCGGTTGGCTGCAGTCGTCGGCGGAGCTCACCGACGGGGCGCAGACGGTCGTCGTCGACGGGGCGGACAGCGCACTCGTCGCCTGGCCGTTCGAACCGCTCACGCCCGGCGACAGCCGGGAAGTGCGCGTGCGCGTCACCGCCTCGTCCGGTGCTCAGACCGATTGGAGCTCCCCGCTGACCGTGTCGGCCGGGTTCCTCGCCGACGGCGAGTGGATCGCCCAGCCGGTCGGCCTGGCAGACGCCGAGCGCGAGGCGCAGCCCGCCGAGGTGCGCACGGAGTTCACGCTCGACCGGCCCGTCGAACGCGCGCTGCTGTTCTGGTCGGCTCTCGGCGTCGCCGAGCCCGCGGTGAACGGCGCGCCGGTCTCGGACGACGTGCTCGCCCCCGGGTGGACGGCCTACCGTGATCGGCTCGTGCACGAGACCGTCGACGTCACCGCCCTCCTCCGCCAGGGGCGGAACGATCTGAGCGCCACGATCGCCGGTGCCTGGTACACCGAGAAGTACGGCTTCTTCACGTTCACCGACCGCCTCTACGGCACCCAGCCCTCGTTCCTCGCCCAGCTGCGCGTGACCTACGCAGACGGCGTCGTCGAGACTCTCGCCGCGACCGGCGCCGGCTGGGAGGCCGCGGGCGACGGTCCTGTCGTCGACAGCGGCATCTACCCCGGAGAGCATCAGGACCTGCGCCGCGCCGCGACCGCGTGGACGGCGGCGCGCGTGGGCGCCGCCGCCATGCCCGGATTCGAGCACGTCCCGGTGCCCGAGGCGCGCATCGCCCCGCCGGTCCGACGGATTCAGACGCTCCCCGTGGCCGAGGTGATCGCGACGCCATCGGGCGGCCGCATCCTCGACTTCGGCCAGAACCTGGTCGGACGCCTCCGCATCCGCGCCACGGCATCCGCCGGCACCCGCTTGGTCGTCCGGCACGCCGAAGTCCTCGAAGACGGCGAGCTCGCGCTGCGGCCGCTGCGCAACGCCGCAGCGACCGCGACCTTCGATCTGTCGGGCGACGACGACGTGCTGGAGTCGCGCTTCTCCTTCTACGGCTTCCGCTACGCCGAGATCACCGGCCTCGACGTCTCCCCTGCCGACGTCGAGGCCGTGGTGCTGCACACCGACATGACCCGCACGGGCTGGTTCGAGGCATCCGACCCCCTGGTGAACCGCCTGCACGAGAACGTCGTGTGGGGCATGCGCGGCAATTTCCTGTCGATCCCGACCGACTGCCCCCAGCGCGACGAGCGGCTGGGCTGGACCGGCGACATCCAGGTGTTCACCCCGACCGCGAGCTTCCTGTACGACTGCGACGGCTTCCTCACCTCCTGGCTGCGCGACCTCGCGTTCGAGCAGGGGCGCAACGACGGAGCGGTGCCTCTCGTCGTCCCGGCCGCGCTCCCCGGGTTCGGCGCATCCGGCGGAGCGACTCCCGCCGCGTGGGGCGATGCCGCGACCGTCGTCCCCACGGTGCTGTTCGAGCGCTTCGGCGACCGCGCGGTGCTCGCCGCGCAGTACCCGAGCATGCGCGACTGGGTCGATGCGGTCCTCCGCGACGCCGGCGACAGCGGCCTGTGGGCTGGACGCATGCAGCTCGGCGACTGGCTCGATCCGGCCGCTCCGCCAGACCAGCCCGGCAAGGCGAAGGTCGATTCCGACATCGTCGCCTCGGCGTACCTCGCCCGGTCGCTGCGGCAGGTGGCGGATGCCGCACGCCTGCTCGGGAACGAGACGGATGCCGCGACATATGCCGCTCTCGCCGAGCGCAGCCGCGCGGCCTTCATCGCCGAGTACGTGACTCCGGCCGGGCGAATGATGAGCGACGCCGTCACCGCCTACGCTCTCGCCCTCGAGTTCGAGCTCGTGACGGATGCCGCGCAGCGCGCCGCTCTCGGCGACCGCCTCGCGGCGCTCGTCCGCGAAGGCGGCTACCGCATCGCCACGGGCTTCGTCGGCACCCCGCTCGTCGCCGACGCCCTCACGGACACCGGGCACCTCGCCACCGCCGAACGCCTGCTGCTGCAGACCGAGTGCCCCTCGTGGCTGTACCCGGTCACGCAGGGCGCGACCACCGTGTGGGAACGCTGGGACTCGCTGCTTCCCGACGGATCGGTCAACCCGGGTGAGATGACCTCGTTCAACCACTACGCGCTCGGCGCGGTCGCCGACTGGCTGCATCGCACGGTGGCCGGCCTCGCCCCCGCTGCCCCCGGTTACCGTCGGCTGCGAATAGCCCCTCGACCGCTCACGGCGCTCGACCATGCGTCCGCCCGGCACGAGACGCCCTACGGCACCGCCTCGGTCTCCTGGGTGCGCGACGGGGACGACGTCGTTGTCACCGCGGTCGTCCCCGCGAACACCACCGCCGAGGTGTCGGTGCCTGGCGCGCCCGAAGAGGTGCGATCCGGCACGCACGAGTGGCGGTATCGGGAGCCCCCGGCATCCGCTCTTCCCGCCCTGCCGGGCCTGCACGCCTCGCTCGCCGATGTGATCGACGACCCGCGGGCGTACCGTGCGCTGCTCGGCACTCTCGCCGAGATCGATCCCGACCGCGCCGAGGCCGTGCGCTCAGGGACCGTGTGGGGTGCGGGTCGACCGCTGTCGACCGCTCTCATGTTCACCCCGCCCGATGTGCTCGCCCGCGTCGACGACGCCGTGCGCGCCGCCACCGCCTGACGCCCCCGCCTGACGCCCCCGCCTGACAGAGGAGACCTGATGTTCGACCGCCGCTCCACCTTCGGAGAAGCCCTCGACAACCCCGCGGCCCGCGCCGTGCTCGAACGGCTGATGCCCGGCTTCGCCGCATCGCCCATGGCCGTGCAGTTCCGCGACGGGCGCCTCGGATCGCTCATCGCCCTCGTGCCCTCGCTCGAGACGCCGGAGGCGCGCGAGCGGCTGTGGGCCGAGCTCGCCGAGATCGGCGACGAGGTGCAGCGGCCTCCGTACGCGCCGGCGATCGCGCCCGATCCGGCGTACGAGGCCGACGACGTCGCGCGCGGCTCGGCGGCGCTGTCGGTGCCGGAGACGGTCACGCAGTGGGCTCCACTCGAGATCCGTATCGACGGACCCTCGCACGGCAACCCGTTCGTCGACGTCGAGCTCGAGGCGGTGTTCACCCGCGCCGGCCAGGATGTGCGGGTCGGCGGGTTCTACGACGGCGACGGCGTCTACATCATCCGGGCGCTGGCGGATGTGGAGGGCGAGTGGAGCTTCGTCACCCGCTCGACCGCCCGCTCGCTCGACGGTCTGACTGGATGCGTCACGGTCGGGTCTCCTGCCGAGGGCGCGCACGGACCGGTGCGCGTCGACGGCTTCCACTTCCGGCACGCCGACGGCACGAGGCACCGGCCGCTCGGCACCACCGCCTACGCGTGGACGCACCAGCCCGAAGAGCTGCAGGAGCAGACGCTGGCGACGCTCGCCGAGGCGCCGTTCACGAAGATGCGCATGTGCGTGTTCCCGAAGTCGTATCTGTACAACGCGAACGAGCCGGCCGACTTCCCGTTCGTCGGCTCACTCGATGACGGCTTCGACCTGGAGCAGTTCGACCCCGCCCACTTCCGCCGTCTGGAGCAGCGCATCGTGCAGCTGGCCGAGCTCGGCATCCAGGCCGACCTCATCCTGTTCCACGCGTACGACCGCTGGGGCTTCGCCGACCTCGGTCCGGCCGTCGACGACCGCTACCTGCGCTACGTCGTGCGGCGGCTGAGCGGGTTCGCGAACGTGTGGTGGTCGATGGCGAACGAGTACGACCTGCTGTGGGCGAAGGACACCGCCGACTGGGAACGCCTGGCCGCGATCGTCGGCGCGGAGGATCCGTTCGGGCATCTGAACTCGATCCACAACTGCCGCCCGTTCTACGACTACTCGATGCCGTGGATCACCCATGTGAGCGTGCAGCGCGTCGACGTGTACCGCACCGCCGAGAACACCGACGAGTGGCGCGAGCGCTGGGGCAAGCCCGTCGTGATCGACGAGTGCGCCTACGAGGGCGACATCGACCAGGGCTGGGGCAACATCACCGGGGAGGAGATGGTGCGGCGCTTCTGGGAGGGGGCGGTGCGCGGCGGCTACGTCGGCCACGGCGAGACCTACCTGCCGTCGGCGCTCGGGCTCGACGACGAGGTGCTGTGGTGGTCGAAGGGAGGGGTGCTGCACGGCTCGTCGCCCGACCGCATCCGCTTCCTCGAGCAGTTGCTCGCCGAGGCTCCCGATGGTGTCTGGGATCCGCTGCCCGGCGACTGGGACGTGCCGTGGGGCGGCGTCGCCGGCCGGGTGAAGATCGGCTACTTCGGCTTCAACCGGCCGCGCTTCCGCAACGTCATGCTCGAGGAGGGCGAGTGGACGATCGACCTGATCGACACGTGGAACATGACGGTGGAGCGGATGCCGGGCGCCTACCCGGCCGGATCCGCCCGGGTCGAGCTCCCCGGCCGGCAGTTCATGGCCGTGCGCCTCACCCGGGTCTGAGTCCGCGCGCGGACCTCGCCGCTCCGATCGTCGGCAACTCTCGACGGGCGTCGCAGTCGGCCACTCGGAGCTAGAGCCCTGATGAGGCCCGGAGCGAGACGGCATCCTCGCTGGGCGACGCCCCGAACTCCCGTCGGTACTCGCGGCTGAACTGCGACGGGCTCTCGTAGCCGACCGCATACGCGGTCGCGCCGATGTCACCGGGGCTGGCGATCAGGCGCAGTCGGGCCTCCTGCAACCGGATGCTCTTCTGGTACTGGATGGGGCTCATCGACGTGACCGCGTGGAACGCACGATGGAACGCCGAAGGGCTCATCCTCGCGAGGTCGGCGAGGTCGTCGACGCGAAGCGCCTCGGCGAAGTGCTCCCGTATCCAGCGAACGACGTGGCGGACGCGACTGAGGCTGCTGTCGGCGAGCCCGAGCTGACGCACGGTCGCGCCCTGATCGCCCGACATGATCAGCCAGAGGATCTCCCTCTCGATCATCGGCGCGAGCACCGGAATGTCTCGGGGGTGGTCGAGCAGCCGCAGCATGCGGACGGTGGCGTCGAGCAGCCGCGGTGAGGTGTCGCCGACCGCGATCGCCGGCGGCGACGACTCGCCCCTCGACGGTCGGGGGAACTCTGCCGCAGCGGCGGTGAGCATCAGCTCGGCGATCGCCTCCGGACGCAGCTCCAGACCGAATCCCAGCGCCGGGTGCTCGGGAGTGGCATCAGTGAAGTGCCCGGAGACCGGGAGATCCACGGATGCGACCAGGTACTGTCCCGCCCCGTAGTCGTGGACCGTTCCTCCCACCGAGAGTCGCTTGGTGCCCTGAGCGACGATGGCGAGGATCGTGCCCGTCGTGGACTCGTCCTGCGAACCGCCATCGTCCATCCGCGACACGAGCACGCCGGGGATGGTCGTCGAACTGATACCACCCGGTGCATGTCGCGCCACGAGGGCGCGGAACTCGTCGAAGGACATGTGAAGAGTGAAGCATCAACCCTCGTGGAAGGCATCCATTTCTGTCGAGCACGGCAGCTTTGTGCAAGGAGTCGACGGGATTCCCCTAACTCGTCGCGTGCGGCTGACGGTTGTGTTGAAGCATGAGCGAAAAGACACCTGACCAGAAGATCGTCGTCGTCACCGGAGCGCGCTCCGGCATCGGACGCGGCGCCGCCATCGAGATCGCCGCCCGCGGAATGGGCGTCGTCACCACGTACAACGCACGCCCCGAGGGGGCCGAGAGGACTGTCGAGGAGATCCGGGGGAACGGCGGCACCGCCGTCGCGCTGCCGCTCGACATCAGCCGCTCCGACACCTTTCCCGACTTCGCGAATGCACTCGCCCGCGTGCTGAGGAGCGAGTGGGGCGCGGATCGCGTTCACGCACTGGTGAACAACGCGGGTTTCGGTGGCGGCATGAGCTTCGAGGAGATGACCGAGGACGCGTTCGACGCCTATTACCGGGTGCTCCTGCGCGGTCCGTACTTCCTCACCCAGGCCCTCCTGCCTCTGATCGATGACGGGGGTGCGATCGTGAACACCTCCAGCAGCTCCGTGCGGCCCGGTGACACGGAGCCCGGTTACTCCGGGTACGCCGCGATGAAGGGCGGCTTGGTCATCGCCACCCGCTTCCTCGCCAAGGAGCTCGCCGGCCGGTCGATCCGCGTGAACTCCATCGCCCCCGGCCCCACCCGGACCCGTCTGGGCGACAACGCCTTCGAGCGGTTCCCGGAGGTGATCGAAGGGCTCGCAGCGAAGACCGCCTTCGGCCGCATCGGCGAGCCGGCCGATGTCGGGAAGGTCATCGCGTTCCTCGTCTCCGATGACTCGGGGTGGATCACCGGCCAGGACATCCAGGCTTCAGGAGGGTACGCACTGTGAGCGTCCGCGGCAAGGTGCGGGTCGGGCCATGAAGGATCGCACGTTCGGCTCAGGCGGATCGCTGATCCGAGCGGTCGCCAGTCGCGAAGGCCATCGCGTCACCACGCTGGAGCTCTTCTTCGACCTTGCGTTCGTGTTCGCGTTCACTCAGCTCAGTCGCCTGATGGCGCAGCAGCATGATGCCCTCGGCATCCTGCAGGCGATGGTCGTCCTCGCGCTGCTGTGGTGGGCCTGGACCGCTTACGGATGGCTCACCAACGTCGCCCACGCAGACCACGGCGTCGTGCGTGTGGCGATGATCATCGGCATGACCGCGATGTTCGTCGCCGGCCTCGTCGTCATGGAGGCCTACGACGATCTGCCAGGCGGTCTGTCCGGTCCCCTCGTGTTCGTCGGCGCCTATCTCGTCGCCCGGGTCGCTCATGCGATCGTCTTCGTGTGGCTCGCGGACCCTGCACTCCGTCGACGCACGCTGATCACCGTCGCCCTCTCCGTCGTTCCGTCCGGAGCACTCCTCGTCGTCGGTGCTCTGCTCGGCGGCCCGTGGCAGATCTGGTGCTCGATCGCCGCAGTCGCGATCGAGCCCATCGTGTCCTACCGCACGAGCATCGGCATCGCCTGGCCGGTGCGCTCCACCGCTCATTTCACCGAGCGGCATGGACTGATCGTGATCCTCGCCCTCGGTGAGTCCATCCTCGGTATCGGCGCCGGGGCTGCGACTGAGCCGATCAGCGTCGGAATACTCAGCGGTGTGGTCTTGTCGATGCTCATCTGCATCGCGCTGTGGTGGGCCTATTTCACTCGGCTGGCAGGCGAGGCCGAGCACGCGCTCCAGGCCATCCACGCCTCAGCCCGGGGGCGCGCTGCGACCGGCGCGTACACCTACCTCCACCTGCTGCTGGTCGGCGGGATCGTTCTCGCCGCGCTCGGCCTCGAGGTCGCGATGGCACACATCGAATCCACCGAGAGTCTCGGGTTCTTCGGAGCCGCCTCGCTCGCGGGAGGAACCGCGTGCTACCTCGTGGGAGCCGCAGCATTCGCGCGACGGCTGCTCGGCACGTGGAACGCCGTACGCCTCACGATCGCCGCGATCTTCCTCGTGCTGGCGCCGGTGATCAGCATGCTCCCCGCTCTCTCGGCGTTGGCGAGCGTCGTGGGCCTGCTCATCGTGCTGTTCATCGCGGAACGAAACCTCCTGCCGAAGCCCGTCGCGAACCGTTCACGTTCAGTTGAGGAGTAGGTCTTCGGTGTACCGCCACAGTTCCTTCTGGGTCGCCGGGTCGTCTCCGGGAGCTGCGGGCTCGATCGCACGGGGGCCGCGGACCGTCCAGTACTCGCCGTTTCGGGTTCGGTAGTCGGGGTGCGTGGCGAGTCGGACGATGAGTCCGGCGCCCCGGTCGGGGTCGCCGATGCGGAGAGATCTGAGGATCCGTTCGATGATGGCGGCGCCTCGGACTTCTCGTCCGAGGCCGGTGACGTTGAAGCCGGGATCGAGGCAGAGCGCGGTGACGTTCGTGGTGGCGTTTCGCCGGGCTAGCTCTTTCGTGAACATGATGTCGAGGAGCTTGCTCTTGCCGTAGAGCACGGAGGACCCGCGAGCGCGGAAAGCGGGGGTGCCGGTGAGGTCCTCCGGCAGGCGGAGCGTGCCGTGTCGGCGTGAGGCCTCGGAGGCGACCGTGACGACTCGCGCGGAGGGCGCGGCTTCGAGTGCTGGCCGGAGTTCGTGGGTGAGCAGCCAGGGGGCGAGATAATTGACGGCGATCATCTCGGAGTAGCCGTCAACGGTGGTGCGCGCTTCGAAGGCATGGAGTCCGGCGTTGTTGACGAGAACGTCGACCTGGGCGTGGGCGTCGGCGATCTCCCGGCCCAGCCTGCGGACCTCGTCCATGCGGGAGAGATCCGCGATGGGCGTCTCGACCGTGGCGGTCGGTGCGACTCGCCTGATGAGCGATGCGGTTTCGGCTGCCCTCTGGGCGTTGCGAGCGGGGAGGACGAGGTGCGCCCCCTGCTCCGCGAGGCGCAGGGCGACGAGTTGTCCGAGGCCGCTCGTGGCGCCGGTGAGGACGATGACGGGTGGGGACATGGAGCTGCTCTGATTCGACATCGCATCCTTCGGAAGTGATTTGCAAATGTCCATCACTGTAGATGCTATCGTTTGGATATGCAAACAACCGAGCAGGCGCGGTCTGCCGTGGAGCTGGCCCTGGGCGAGCGGATCAATGCCCTCCTGAGCGCGACGCGGGGTTTGAGCGAGCGCAGCGCCGCCCAGTTCCACGAGGGGCTTCAGCCGGCCGCCTTCCACATCGCGCGGTGGCTGCACGCCTTCGGCCCCGCACGGCCCAGCGTGATCGCCGAGTCGGTGGGGATGGATCGAAGCTCCACGAGCACGCTGCTCACCAAGATGCGGGGTCTCGGGTTGGTCGCCAACGCCCCGGACCCGCAGGATCGTCGCGGAGTGATCGTCCAGCTCACAGATCTGGGGGAGGCGCGGATTGCACGCACGCTGGAAGAGCGCGGCGTCGAGTTCTTCGGACGCATCAAGGACTGGTCGTTGGATGACATCCGCGAGCTCGAACGCCTCCTCGGGAAACTGACGACCGACCCCGGCACGCACTGAACGAGGAGCGCCGCACTCCCCGGCCGGTCGTCGAGCGAGGAGCGCCGGCGACGAGACGAAACGCGTGCCTCCTGCAGTCGGCTGCGGGAGGCACGCGTTTCGTCTCGCTTCACTCGCTCAGCGAGCGGGTGCCGAAGCCTAGCGACCGGGAATCGGCGCGGAGACTCCCGCGTTCGCCGCGGCGAGGAGCTGCTCGATCTGCTCGTGGGTGACGGGAACCCCGGGGAAGCCGACGAGGCGCCCGATCGGGAACGACGCCATCATCTTCTGCATCGCGTCGTCGTTCGGCATCATCGAGGCGGCCGCCGCGTCGACGCCGTCCAGGTCGCCCATGAAACCGGAGAGCGCGCCCTGCATGACCGGCCCGGCCACAGGATTCGCCATGACGTCGCCGATCGACGAGTTCATGTCGAGCGGCAGATGAACTTCGTCGCCCGAGATCGCGATCGTGACGGCCGAGCGGATGTCGCGGCTCGACGCCGCGACATCGAGCGTGTACTCGCCGCCCTCGACGACGTAGCGGTCGACTCTGACGTCCCAATACGCGAGATCCTCACGGCGGATGACGAGCTCGACCGCGCGGGTCTCCCCCGCAGCGAGGGCGACCGACGCGAACGCCTTGAGCTCGCGCGGCGCGCGCCGAACGACAGAGCCGGCGAGCGACGCGTACACCTGCACGACCTCACGTCCGTCACGATCGCCCGTGTTGCTCAGATCGAAGGAGACCGCGATGTCGCCGTCGTCGGTCACCGAAGCCGTCGCCGGTCCATAGGCGAAGGTCGTGTACGAGAGGCCGAACCCGAACGGGAAGGTCACCTCGAGCCCCTTGGCGTCGTACCAGCGATATCCGACCAGCAGACCCTCGCCGTAGCGGACGTGCCCGAACTCGCCGGGGAAGTTGCCGTATGAGGGGTTGTCCTCGAGCCGCGCCGGGACGGTCTCGGTGAGCTTGCCCGAGGGGTTGACCGCACCGTAGAGCACGTCGGCGACGGCGCTGCCGCCCGCCTGGCCGAGCAGCCAGCTCTCGATGATCGCGGGCACGCGATCGCCGAACGGCAGGGCGACGACACCGCCGTTCGACAGCACGACGACGGTGCGCGGGTTCGCCTCGATCACGGCGTCGAGAAGCTCGAGCTGCACGGGTGGCAGATCGATGTGGTCGCGGTCGAAGCCCTCGGACTCCTCGGCCGCAGGCAGCCCCAGGAACACGACCGCGATCTCTGCGGCGGCCGCGGTCTCGACGGCCTCGGCGCGCAGTTCGTCGGCAGGGCGACCGGATGCCGCGACGACTCCGCCCTCGACCCCGAAGCCCGGCGCGAAGGAGATGTCGTCGCCCGCGATGGCGCGCAGCGCGTCGACGGCGGCATCCACCCGGGTCGGGTTGATCAGCGAGGAACCGGCGCCCTGGAAGCGGGGCTCGGCGGCGAAGGCGCCGATCACGGCGATCTTCTGGCCGGGCGCGAGCGGCAGGATCGACCCCTCGTTCTTCAGCAGCACGATCGAACGACCGGCGGCCTCTCGCGCGAGGGCGTGGTGCGCGTCGACATCGAGCGGCCCCTCGACCCCCGGACGCTCTCCCGCCTTTCGGACGAGATCGATCGCACGGGAAGCCGCGGTGTCGAGAACGCTCTCATCGAGGCGCCCCTCGCGCACCGCGGCGACGAGCTGAGCATCCGTCCGTCCGCCCGTGGCCGGCATCTCGAGATCGAGTCCCGCGGCGACGCCGGCCACCCGATCGTTCACGGCGCCCCAGTCCGAGACGACGAGCCCGTCGAAGCCCCATTCGTCGCGCAGCACGCTCGTGAGCAGCCACGGGTCCTCCGAGGTCCACACGCCGTTGAGACGGTTGTACGAGCACATGACCGTCCAGGGTGCGGCGTCCTTCACGACGCGCTCGAATCCGCGCAGGTAGATCTCGCGCAGCGGTCGAGGGTCGACGTCGGAGCTCGCGCGCATCCGGTCGAACTCCTGGTTGTTGGCGGCGAAGTGCTTGAGCGAGGTGCCGACGCCCTGCGACTGCACGCCGCGGACCGAGGCTGCGCCCAGCACGCCCGAGACGATCGGATCCTCCGAGAAGTACTCGAAGTTGCGACCGCACAGCGGCGATCGCTTGATGTTGATGCCCGGGCCGAGCACGACGGCGACGTCTTCGATCGCGGCCTCGACTCCGATCGCGGCGCCGACGCGTTCGATGAGCTCGGGATCCCATGACGAGCCGATGCCCACTGCCGGCGGGAAGCAGGTCGCGGGCACGCTGCTGGCGAGGCCCAGGTGGTCGGTTCCGCCTGCCTGCTTGCGGAGCCCGTGCGGGCCGTCGGTCATCATGATCGACGGGATGCCCGCGCGATCGACGGCTTTGGTCGTCCAGAAATCGGCGCCGCTGGTGAGCGAGGCCTTCTCTTCGAGGGTGAGATCGGATGCGGTGCTCACAGGTGTCCCTTTCGCGCTGACGGCAATGTCCTGCGAAAACTATACGACGGTAAGTATTAGATTCCAAACGATGTTCAGTATTACTCTGAAGACATGGCACAGCGCGGTTCGTATGCGAAAGGCGTCGCGCGGCGCGAGGAGATCCTCGAGAGTGCACTCGAGGTCATCGGGCGCGACGGCTACCAGAACGCCTCCCTCAAGCAGATCGCCCACATGGTCGGAGTGACGCCCGCTGCTCTGCTGCACTATTTCGGCAGCAAGGAGGAGCTGTTCACCGAGGTGCTGCGCAAACGCGACGAGCACGACGGGATGGACCCTCGTCTCGCCGACCTCGCTGATCCGCGCGAGGGGCTGATCGACGTCATCAGGCACAACGCCGAGGTTCCGGGTCTCGTCGAACTGTTCTCGCGCCTCGCAGTCGACGCCGTCGATCCCGAGCATCCGGCGCACTCGTACTTCCTCGAGCGCAGCGAGCGGCTGCGCGAGGCCGTCGCGGCAGGACTCCACCGCGACTCCACGCGTGAGCCCGCGCTCGACCCCGACACAATGGCCCGCGTCCTCCAGGCGGTGGCCGACGGCCTGCAGCTGCAGTGGATGATCGATCCCACCGTCGACATGGCCGACATCGTCGAACGGCTCATCGACGCGCTGGCCCCGCGGCGCGGCTGAGTCGCGCACGCATCGATCACGCCCCCGGCTCGTTCGACCGAATCAGCCGCGGCGCGACAGCCGGACGCCGTAGAGCGGATGCCACGGCATCCGCTCTACGGTCAGCGGACGTTGCCGTTCGAGCAGGTGGTCTGCGCGGCCGACGTGCCCTTGATGGTGTCGGGCAGCGCCACCACGTTGTCGGGGGTCGCCGCCGGGTCAGGCGTGGCAGCCGGATCGGTCGGCTCGGTGGGCGCCGTGGTTCCCGGATCGGTGACGACGACGCCGTCGTTCTTGGTGTTCTCGTAGGTGATCTGCAGCTGGGCGTTCGCGTTGATCGCGTCCCACATCTCCTGCGCCGCCGCCTTGCTCGGCACGACCTTGTTGGGGTTGTCGGGGTCGGTGGCCGTCGGGTACTGCAGGAACACGATGTCCTCGAAGGGCACCGACTTCACGGCGAGGCCGATCTGCACGATCTTCATCGGGTCGGCCAGCGACGTGCTGGTCTCGAGGTTGTCGATCGCGGTCGTCGCGAGCTTCAGCATGACCGGCACGTTGCCGAGCGTGTCGCTGCTGATCAGCTTCTTGGCGAGGTTCGACATGTACTGCTGCTGGTTGCCGATGCGACCGAGGTCGCTGCCGTCGCCTACGCCGTGGCGGGTACGGAGGAACTGCAGCGCCTCGAGGCCCTGCAGGGTCTTGTTGCCGGCGGGCAGGTCGAGGCCCGTGTACTTGTCCTTGATCGGGTTCGCGAGGCACACGTCGACGCCGCCGATCGCATTCGTGATCTCGATCACGCCGCCGAAGGTGACGGATGCCGCGAACTGGATCTCCTGGCCGGTGAGCTTCGCGAGCGTCTGGACGACGCAGTTGAGCCCTCCGTCGGTGTACGAGGTGTTGAGCGGCTGCTTGCTCATCGCCGAGTGCCTCTCGCCCTCGGCGTCGGTGCATTCGGGGATCGGGAGCATCAGGTCGCGCGGGAAGCTGACCACGGTGATCCGGCGGGGCGCGTCGGAGACGTGCACGAGCAGGTTGACGTCGTTGAGGGTGCCCTCCGAGTCCTTGCCCGTGCAACGCGCGCCGAAGTACTGCTTGTACGCGTCTTCACAGGTGTCGACGCCGGCGAGCACCATGTTGAAGCCGCCCTTGTACTCGCTGATGTCCGGCGGGAGCTCCTTCTGGCCCTCGATCTCGACGGCGTTCGCGGTCACCGTGCTCGTGAAGTCGTAGACGATGTAACCGACGACGGCTGCACCGCTGACCAGGACGACCGAGAGGCCGATCGCGATGAACTTGAGGAGCTGACTGACCGGACCCGGCGTGCGCAGCTGGCCGTGCCGCGCGATGGTACGGCGGCGTCGGGTGTTCTGACTCACTCGGGGCCTTTCGGTTCTCGGTGATGCGCCTCCCTCCCCGGCGACGCACCCTCATGAAGCGGAGGGTAAGAGATTCGAACTCTTGAGACATTTCTGCCCACTGGTTTTCAAGACCAGCTCCATCGGCCGCTCGGACAACCCTCCCGACAGACGAATCTGCCGACAAGCCGTGAGTCTAGCCGAGTTCTATTCTCCCGCGCTGACCTGGGCGGGCGCTGGAAGCGTGTTGAGGACGCGCGCGAGACCTCCGTCGAGCACGTCGTCCGTCACCTCACCCGCAGCATCCTTCACCTCCGCAGGAGCCTGCCCCATCGCCACCGCGCGGCCGCCCAGCGAACGGGACCAGCCGAACATCCCGATGTCGTTGCGTCCGTCTCCTGCGACGAGCACCCGCTCGCCGTCGACATCGAGCTCGGTGCGTACGCGTTCCAGCGCCGTGCCCTTGTCGACGCCGTTCGGCGCGATGTCCAGCCACGCCGTCCAGCCGATCGCGTACGAGACCTCGTTGAGTCCGGCATCCGCCACCAAGCGGTGGAAGTCCTCCTCGTCGTGGCCCGGCGAGACCACCACGATGCGCGACACGGGTTCGTCGGCGAGCTCGTCGAAGGACACCTGACGACCGCCGTCGAGAGTCCAGTCGTCGAGCTGCTGCGTGTACAGGCGCTGCCCGGAGCCGAGCTCGACCATGTACCGCGCGTCGGGCAGGCGCTCGCGGAGCAGCTCGAGCACGGGCGAGGGATCGAAGGTCTCGACGTTCCAGCGCACCCACTCGCCCTGAACCAGTCGCATGATCACGGCGCCGTTCGAGCACACCACGAATTCCGGTGCGAGACCGAGCTCCTCGACCCACCGCTGCGTGGCCATCCAGCTGCGTCCGGTCGCGATCGTGACCTGGTGACCGCCGTCGCGAAGGCGGGCCACCGCCTCGGGCACACCGGGGCTCATCGTCTCGTCCTGGAGCAGGATCGTGCCGTCGACGTCGAGGGCGATGAGCCACGGATTCCCTGAGCCTGCCGAAGCGTCGGTCATTTGGGTCCCTGAGCCTGTCGAAGGGTCGGCTCCAGCACGTCCATGCCGCCCAGGTAGGGCCTGAGCACCTCGGGCACGCGGACCGATCCGTCGGCCTGCTGGTGTGTCTCGAGGAGCGCCACGATCCACCGCGTGGTCGCGAGGGTGCCGTTCAGCGTCGCGACCGGCTGCGTCTTGCCGCCGTCATCGGGGCGATAGCGCGTCTCGAGGCGGCGCGCCTGGTAGGTCGTGCAGTTCGAGGTCGAGGTGAGCTCGCGGAACGCGCCCTGAGTGGGCACCCACGCCTCGATGTCGTACTTGCGCGCGGCGCTCGAACCCAGATCGCCCGCGGCGACGTCGATCACGCGGTAGGCGAGACCGAGAGAGGTGAGCATCTCCTCCTGCAGGGCGACCAGCCGAAGGTGCTCGGCCTCGGCATCCTCGGGATTCGTGTAGACGAACATCTCGAGCTTGTTGAACTGATGCACGCGGATGATCCCGCGGGTGTCCTTGCCGTGCGATCCGGCCTCGCTGCGGTAGCAGGTCGACCAGCCGGCGTACCGCAGGGCACCCGTCGACAGGTCGACGATCTCGTCCTTGTGGTACCCGGCGAGCGGGACCTCGCTCGTGCCCACGAGGTAGAGATCCTCCTTGTCGAGGTGGTAGACCTCGTCGGCGTGCTCGCCGAGGAACCCGGTGCCCTGCATGATCTCGGGCCGCACGAGAGTCGGGACGATCATCGGCGTGAAGCCGTTCTGCAGAGCCTTGTCGAGCGCGAGGTTCATCAGCGCGATCTCGAGGCGGGCGCCGATGCCCTTCAGGAAGTAGAAGCGCGCTCCGGACACCTTCGCCCCGCGCTCCATGTCGATCGCCCCGAGGATCTCGCCGATCTCGAGGTGGTCGCGAGGCTCGAAGCCGAACGCGGGCACGTCGCCGACCCGTCGCAGCTCGACGAAGTCGGCTTCACCGCCGGCCGGCACGCCGTCGATCACGACGTTCTCGATCAGCGCGAGAGCGGCGGATGCAGCATCCGAGGCTTCGTTCGCGGTCTGCTGCGCCTGCTTGACGCGGTCTGCGAGATCCTTCGCCTGCGCGACGAGGGCGGCCTTCTCCTCTTTCGGAGCCTTGGCGACCTGCTTGCCGAAGAGGTTCTGCTCGGCCCGCAGCTCTTCGAACGCGGCGAGCGCCGCCCGGCGCGATCGGTCGGCCTCGAGGGCCGCATCGACGGTCGCCACGTCGTTTCCGCGGGCGGCCTGGGAGCGGCGGACGATCTCGGGATTGTCGCGAAGCAGAGCGAGGTCGATCATCCTCCGATTCTACGTGTGCACTCCGATGCTCCCCGTCCGTCACAAACCACGGCGGACGTCGTCTTTCCCTGCAGAGGTCGGCACTGCGCCGATCCCCCGCGAAAGGATCCATCGTGACCACTCCCGTCACCGCCCTCGACCAGCTCAACCTCGCCTTCGCCGCGCGTTTCAACGCGCGCGATCTCGACGGCCTCATGGCACTGAATCGACCCGATGTCGTGTTCGTGCCCGCACCGGGTCAGCCCGTCACCGGCGAAGCCGGCGTCCGCGGCGCGCTCGAGCAGTTCCTGGGGCTGAACCTGCCGATCACGATGACCGTGCGCCAGACGTTCGAATCCGAGGGCGTCGGGCTCGCGATCGCCGACTGGACGATCACGGGCACGGGACCCGACGGCTCCGAGATCTCGCTCGCGGGAACGACCGCCGACGTCGCCGTCTACAGCGAAGAGCACGGCTGGCGCTATGCAGTCGACAATCCCTTCGGCACGGCCTGAGGCGGGTTGAGGGGCCGGTCGTGACCGGTCCCTCAGTCCGCGTCCATACCTGATCTCCGGCAAGCGCTCATGGCCTTGCGCGCCCGCGAGATCCGTTGCCGAGCGGTTGCCGGCTCGATGCCCAGCCGCTCGGCGACCTGTGCCGTCGTGAGGCCGTCGACCACGGTGAGCAGCAGCGGCTCCCGCAGCGCCTCCGGCAGCGATCGCACCGCGGCGAGCGCCCCATCGAGGATCACCCGCACCTCGACCTGCTCGGCGACGCGTGTGCCGCTCGCCTGTTGCGGGTCGAGCTCACCGACCGGGCGCCTGGCTCGTCGTCGGGCCAGGTCGATCGCGACGTTCCGAGCGATCGTGTCGAGCCAGGAGCACATGGCCCCCTGCTCTGGCATCTCGAGCCTCTCGAGCGAGCGCCAGGCTCTCAGCAGCGCGGTCTGCGCGACGTCGTCCGCATCGTCGAGGTCCACGCCCAGGGAGATGCTGCGGCGTCGCAGGCGCTGCGGGTCTTCTGACACCATCGCCTCGAGCAGAGATCGCGGATCCTGCGTGTCGCTCACATGCCCTCCCGCACGAGGTCGGGGCGCCGCCCTCCGTCCGGATTAGAGTAGCGCCATGACGACCTACCCCGGGGCCCGACCGCAGGCAGCTCTCGTCTACAACCCGCTCAAGGTCGACGCGAAGCGCCTGCGCGCCCAGGTGGTCTCCCTGTCGAGGGATGCGGGATGGGAGCATCCGGCCTTTTATCCGACGACCGTGGCCGACGCGGGTCAGGGTCTCACCCGAGATGCTCTGGAACGGGGCGTCGCCGTCGTCCTCGTCGCGGGCGGCGACGGCACGGTACGCGCGGTGTCGGAGGCGATGGCCGGGACCGATGTACCTCTCGCCATCATCCCCAGCGGCACCGGCAACCTTCTCGCGCGAAACCTCGGCCTTCCCCTCGCCGAACCCGAAGCCATGATCCGCGCGGCTCTCGGCGACAACCGGCAAGCGATCGACGTCGGCTGGGCCGAGATCACGAGGCTGGGCGGTGAGAAGTCGACCCACGCCTTCGTCGTGCTGGCCGGCATCGGGCTGGATGCCGACATGATCGCGAACACGCGCTCCGATCTCAAGAAGACGGTCGGCTGGATCGCCTACGTCGATGGCGCCGCACGCTCGCTCGCGAAGGCTCAGGCCTTCCGCGCCGTGTACCAGGTCGACGAGGAGCGGCTGCATTCGGCGAAGGTGCACAGCATCCTCTTCGCCAACTGCGGCACGCTGCCCGCCGGCATCGAACTGGTACCCGAGGCGTCGATCGCCGACGGCACCCTCGACATCGCGGTCATCCAGCCCACGGGCGTCTTCGGCTGGTTGAACGTGTGGCGCAAGATCTGGTGGGACAACTCCGTGCTCCGCCGCAGCAAGGTGGGGCGCAAGGCCCTCGAGCACCATCGCCGGAACGCGGCCGTGCACTATTTCCGCGGCGAAGCCGCCGAAGCCGCCGCCACGGCGCCGACTCCCGTGCAGATCGACGGCGACGAGTTCGGCGAGGCCGTGCGCATGGTCTGCCGGGTGGATGCCGGAGCGCTGCTGCTCGCGCTTCCGGCCGGGCATCCGACCGATCGGCTGTGACCTCAGCCGCGAACGTCGACAGTCCCGTCGAGGCCGCCGCCGACCAGCGTCAGCGTGAAGCCGTCGTCGTCGTCGACCTGATCATCGGCGAAGGCGATGATCGTCCCGCGCGGCGCCATGTCCATGGTGCACACCTCGCCGTCATCGGTGACGAAGGTCGCCGTCCCTGTCGCTCCCGCGCCCTCCACCGACTCAACCACCGGCGGGCAGGTGGACGAACCCCAGGTGAGCAGCACGAGCGAACCGTCGTCGATCCATCCGGCGCTGGGCAGGTAGTCGGTCGATGAACCGGGCTTCCCCGTGAACGCGGGGTCGCCGTCGAGATCGACGTCGTCGACGACCTCGCCGTAGGTGACGTTCAGCGTGATCTCCTTCGTCGGGTCGACGCCCTCCGGGAGCGCCCCGATGCTGGCCCGCGGCGCGTAGTCGGCGGTGCACATCACGGCGGGGTCGGTCTTGTCCTCGACGGTCACGTCGACCACCTGGCCTTTCGCCGTGACCTGGGTGATCTGGGGAGTGCACGCCAGCGACGACGATCCCTGGGTGATGACCGCGAACATCCGTCCGTCGTCGAGCAGTGTGCCGTCGAGGTCGGCGTCGTCGCCGCCGGACGAGCTCGACGAGGGAGCAGGTGAGCTGCTCGGGGTGGTGGACCCGGGGCTCGACGAGGCGCATCCGGCGATCAGCAGGACGCCGGCGAGCGCGGAGAGAACGGGGAGCAGACGCGTGGGGGAGGTCATGCCCCCACGGTACCCAGCCCTCGGAACAGCCGCTACTGCAGGGCGGACGTGAGCCGGGCGAGGTTGTCGAGGACGGTCGAGCGCAACGGCTGCTGCATCCACTCCTCGAGTGTGAGCTCACGGCTGAGCGCCCGGTACCGGGCCTCGACCTCGCGCATCTCCGAGACGAACTCCTCACCGCGCACGAGCATCGACACCTCGAGGTTCAGACCGAACGAGCGCATGTCCATGTTGCTCGAGCCGATCACGGCCACCTCGTCGTCGATCGTGAGGCTCTTGGTGTGCAGGATGTACGGCTTCCGGTACATCCAGATGCGCACACCGGCCTTGAGCAGCACCTCGTAGTAGCTGCGCTGAGCGTGGTAGACCATCGCCTGATCGCCCTCTTCCGAGACGAACAGCTCGACGTCGACGCCACGATCGACCGCCGCGGTCACGGCGAGTAGCAGTGCCTCGTCTGGAACGAAGTACGGGCTGACGATCATGATCTTCTCTTTGGCCGCGTACAGAAGACCGAGGAAGAGCCGCAGGTTGTTCTCGACCTCGAAGCCAGGGCCGGAGGGCACGACCTGGCAGTCGAGATCTCCCGTGCCCGGCTGCGCCGAGGTGATGTCGATCTCCTCGAGGATGTCGTCGGTCTCGCTGTACCAGTCGGCCACGAAGATCGCGTTGATGCTGAGCACGACCGGCCCGTCGATGTGCACCATCAGATCGACCCAGTGCAGGCCGCGCTTGATGTTCTTCGGCAGGTTGTAGGTGGAGTCGGTGACGTTCTGCGAGCCGAGGAACGCGACCTTGCCGTCGACCACGAGGAGCTTGCGGTGATTGCGCAGATCGGGGCGCTGCATCCGCCCCTTCAGAGGCTGCACGGGCAGCATCAGGTGCCAGTCCGCGCCCATGCCGTTCAGGCGCCTGACCGTCGCCCGGTAGCGGGGCTTCCAGCGGTTCGCCCAGTGGTCGAGCAGCACCCGGACGGTCACTCCCCGCGCGGAGACCTCTTCGAGGGCGCGGAAGAAGTTGTCGGTCGCGGCGTCGGCCTGCAGGATGTAGAACTCGACGTGGACGTACTCGGTGGCCTTGCGGATCTCCTCGGCCATCGCGTCGAGCGACTCCTGGTAGTCGGCGATCAGGTGCGCGCCGTTGTCGCCCGAGATCGGCAGAGCGCCGAGGCGCTGGTTCATCTCGACCAACGGCGGGAACCAGTTCGGCGCGTCGGGGCGAAGCGTGCCGAAGTGCAGCTGCTCGCTGGTCTCGTGGATGTACTCGTTGATCTGGTCCTGCTTGCGCCGGCGCGCGCGCGGCAGACGCGGGTTTCCGATCAGGAGGAAAAGGAAGACGCCGATGTAGGGGATGAAGAACACGGCGAGCAGCCACGCCATCGCGGCCGTCGGACGACGATTGCGCGGGATCACGATGATCGCCGTGATGCGGATCGAGATGTCGATCACGACGAGGACCGCGGCGAGCCACAGTCCCCACGCATCGGCACTCATCGGCGGAGCCTCTCAGCGAGTCGGTGCCGCGAGGATCGTCGCGGCGAGCGCAGAATCCTGCGCTCTCGCTAACAGTAACCGATGCCGGCGACCTCGCTCAGGCGCGCGGAGGCAGACCTCGAGCAGCGCGCTCCTCGGCCTCGATCTTGGCGTGCACGCGCCGCTCGGTGCGGTCGAAGCGAAGGATGCTGCGGATCACGAAGTAGAAGACCGTGCACACGGCGAGGGTCGGCAGGATCGACCAGGCAGCCGTGAGCCAGAAGTTCTCCATGCCTCCATGGTACGCGAGCCACTCTTCCTGCACATTCGGCGCTTCCCCGCCTTTGCACGGTTCCGTCTGTGGAAGGGCCCCACGGCGATCCCGGATCTCGCACACTCTCGGAATGACCACACTTCTCCGAGCATCCGACTCCGCCGAGTTCCTCGGCCTGGTACCCGCCCTCGCCGGCTTCGCCCCTTCGCAGAGCCTCGTCCTGCTCCCCTTTCACGGGTCTCGGGCGCACGGCGCCATGCGTCTGGATCTGCCGCGCGACGACGTCTCGCCCGAAGACTATGCGAATGCGGCCATCGGCTTCATCGCGAAGGTCGAGGGGGCGGATGCCGTCGCGATCGTCGTGTACTGCGACGACACCCCGTGCCGCACCCCCGACGGTCTCGTGCTGCCGCTGATCGTGCAGGTCGATGAACTGCTCGGGTGCGCCGAAGACGCAGGGCTGCGCATCGTCGACGCCCTGTGCGTGACGCCGGCCGGCTGGTCGAGCTATCTGGAAGACGACCCGGAGCTCGCCGCGCTTCCCGCATCGGACCCGCTCGCGGGCGACCAGCATGCCGGCGCCGAGCTGCCGGTAGCCGATCTCGTCGAGAAGGAGCACGTCGGGCGAGCGCTGCGTGACATCGGCGCGATGCTCGATCGCGAGGCGCACAGTCGTCTCGACGGCTCGGAGAACCCGCTGGCGATCGCGGCGCTCGTCATGCTCGAAGACATCCCCGAGTTCTTCGAGACCCTGCTGGACTCGCCCGACGAGCAGCCGCCGTTCGCCACGGCCGCCCTGCTGTGGTGTCTCGACCGGCCGCTCCTGCGGGACGTCGCGCTCGTGCAATGGGCGACGTCCTTCGACGACGGCGTCCGCACGCTCGAGGCGCAGTACGCGTTCGCCGACACGGGCTCAGCGATCCCCGACGACCTGGGCGACGTCTTCCTCGGGCACGGCCCCTCCCCCGATGTCGACCGGCTTCGGCACGCGCTCACCGTGGCGAGGCTCGCTGCAGCCCGCGCGCCCCGCGGGCTGCGCCCCGCCCCACTGACGATCGCGGCGTGGCTGTCATGGGCTCTCGGGCACGCGACGCACGCGGAGCACTACCTGCAGCTCGTGCGCGAGATCGACCCGGAGTACGGCCTGGCCGAGCTGCTGGGCACGATAGTCGGCGCCGGGATGCTGCCCGAGTGGGCGTTCCGGCGCGGACCGCGAGACGCGGCGTGAACTACTTGACGAGCGGGAAGAGGATCGTCTCGCGGATGCCGAGGCCGGTGATCGCCATGAGCAGCCGATCGATGCCCATGCCCATGCCCCCGGATGGCGGCATCGCGTGCTCGAGAGCACGCAGGAACTCTTCGTCCACCGGCATCGCCTCGACGTCGCCGCGCGCCGCGAGCTTGGCCTGCTCCACGAAGCGCTCGCGCTGGATCACCGGGTCGACCAGCTCGGAGTATCCGGTGGCGAGCTCGAAGCCGCGGATGTACAGGTCCCACTTCTCCACGACGCCCTCGACCGAACGGTGCTCGCGCACGAGCGGAGAGGTGTCGACGGGGAAGTCCATAACGAAGGTCGGACGCACGAGGTCGCCCTTCACGAAGTGCTCCCACAGCTCCTCGATGAGCTTGCCGTGGGTGGCCTGCGGCGGAAGGTCGACGCCGTTCGCCTCGGCGAACACGATGAGATCTTCGACCGGATCCTGCGGGGTGAATTCGCGACCGGCCGCGGCCGAGAGCGACTCGTACATCGAGACACGGTCCCACTCGCCGCCGAGGTCGTACTCGGTGCCGTCGGCCCAGGTCACGGTCGTGGAACCTGACACCGCCACTGCCGCGTTCTGCACGAGCTCCTGCGTGAGCGCCGCCATCTGGTTGTAGTCGCCGTACGCCTGATACGCCTCGAGCATCGCGAACTCGGGGCTGTGCGTGGAGTCGGCGCCCTCGTTGCGGAAATTGCGGTTGATCTCGTAGACCCGCTCGATGCCGCCGACGACGGCGCGCTTCAGGTACAGCTCGGGCGCGATGCGCAGGAACAGCTCGGTGTCGAAGGCGTTCGAGTGGGTGATGAAGGGACGAGCGGATGCTCCGCCGTGCTGCACCTGCAGCATCGGCGTCTCCACCTCGAGGTAGTCGTGGCTCGTGAACGTCGCACGCAGGCTCGCGTTCACGGCGGCGCGGGCGCGCACGGTGGTGCGGGCCTGCTCGCGCACGATGAGGTCGAGGTAGCGGCTGCGGACACGACCCTCCTCGCTCAGCTCGGCGTAGGCGTTCGGCAGCGGCAGGATCGCCTTCGAGGCGATGGTCCAGTCGTCTGCCATGATCGACAGCTCTCCGCGGCGGCTGGAGATGACCTCGCCGTGGACGAACACGTGGTCGCCCAGGTCGACGTACTCCTTCCAGTCGGCGAGCGAGGACTCGCCGACGTTCGCGAGGGAGATCATCGCCTGGATGCGCGAGCCGTCGCCGGCCTGCAGCGTGGCGAAGCAGAGCTTGCCGGTGTTGCGGCTGAACACGACACGGCCGGCCACACCCACGACGACGCCCGTCTCCGCACCCGCCTCGAGCTCGCCGTACTCGGCACGCAGTGCGGGAATCGTGTGCGTCACGGGCACGCTCACCGGGAACGCGCCTCCCCCGGCATCCGCGCGCTTCGCGATCAGGCGCTCACGCTTGGCGAGGCGAACGGCCTTCTGCTCGTGGACGTCCTCTTCGGTGGCGTCAGGGTTCTGCTCGGGCGCGGCGGACGCGTCAGTCATGTGCGGGGCTCCTTGGAAGTCTCATCCAGTTTACCGAGGCGAGGGCGGCTCATTCGGCCGCGGATGCTCGGTACCCTCTGACCATGCCCGCATCCCGCTTCCTCCGTGCCGCCGCCGTGATCGCGCTCGCCGTCGCGGGCCTGTCGATGCCCGCAGCGGCGTTCGCCTCGGCATCCGCGCCCTCCGCGGCGGCATCCGCCCGTTCGTCCTCCGACGTCGATGCGGACGTCGACGACTTCTCCTACGCGTCCTGGGACGCACGCTTCGTACTCGGTGTCGACGCCGAGGGGAGGGCCACCATGCGGGTGACCGAGACTCTTGCGGCGCAGTTCCCCGATTTCGATCAGAACCGCGGGATCGTGCGAGGGTTGCCGACCAGCTACGAGGGGTCGTCTCTGCATCTCGACGTGCTCTCGGTCACCGATCAGGGCGGTGCCGCCGTGCCGTACGACACCGATCAGGAAGACGGCGTCCTCTACATCAGCGTCGGCGACGACTCGTACGTGCACGGACTCACCACCTACGTGATCGAGTACGAGATGCGCGACGTGATCCTCGCCGCCGACCCCTCGACGAGATCGGGCCCCCAGGGTGTCGACGAGTTCTACTGGGACCTGCTGCCGCTCGAGAGCACGCAGCCGATCGACCGGTTCAGCGCCGAGATCGTGCTCGACGACGCTTTGGCCGCAGGGCTCAACGGCAACGCACGCTGCTACGCCGGGTATGCGGGATCGACGACCGAATGCGACCTCGCCCGCGACGGATCGGTCTTCCACGTACAGGGGGCCGAACTCGCAGCAGGCGAAGGCGTCACGGTCGCGATCGGGTTCGAATCCGGCACGGTCGCGCAGCCGTCTGCCCGGATGGACAATCCCGTCACCGACACCGTCCCGGCCCTGGCCGCGCTCGGCGCAGTCGCCGCATCGCTCGCAGGCTGGATCGCCGTATCCGTGTTCAAGGGTTCGCGGCGCAAGGCGACGGGCATCATCGTCGCACAGTACGACGTGCCCGATTCACTTCCCCCGCTGGTGGCGGCCGCGGTCATCCCCCGGCCGAAGGACGTGATGCCGGCGGAGATCGTGCACCTGGCTGTCCGCGGCACGCTGCGCATCGAGGAGAGCACGCCCCGCCCCCGACTGCGGCGGCTCCCCGGCGCCCGCATCCCCGATCAGCTCGACGTGACCGCGCTCGATGCGCTGTTCCTCGGAACGGATGCCGACGGCGTGGTCGAGCTTCCCGAGGCCAGCGAGTCCTTCGCCGCCCGCATGAACCTGGTCACAGCCGCCGGCGTCGACGCAGCCGGCGCACGCGGCCTGACCTCGAAGGCCCGCAGCCGAATCGCCGTCGTGCTGCAGTCGATCGGCATCGCGATCGCCGTGATCGGTGTCGGCCTCAGCATCTTCGGCGCGATCAGCGGACGCGAATCGGCGATTCCCGGTCTCGTCGCCTCGGTGTTCGGACTGTTCCTCGTCGGGTTCTCCTGCTTCTACAGTTTCGCGAAGCACGTCGTGCTGACTCCGGCGGGCGCGGCCACCTACGAGTATCTGCAGGGGGTGCGGGAGTTCATCCGCGTCGCGGAGGCCGACCGCCTGCGCATGCTGCAGTCGTACACCGGCGCCGAACGTCGTCAGGACGGATCCGCGAACGTGATCGTGGTGTACGAGCGCCTGCTCCCCTACGCGATGCTGTTCGGCATGGAGAAGGAGTGGGGCGAGGTGCTCGAGTTCGTCTACGCACAGGAACGGCGCGGAGCGGGGTGGATCGGCGACCCGAGCCGTCCGTTCGTCTATTCGCAGCTGTCGGCCTTCCGGTCGTCGTCCGGCGCGGCCACCTCGTACACGGCCGCCAGCAGCTCGTCGAGTTCCGGCGGATCCTTCGGCGGTGGATTCTCGGGCGGGGGCGGCG
>NZ_JBJDRH010000018.1:0-30179 GCF_044987465.1 Microbacterium sp. ZW T6_19
GGGGTGTACGGGGTGGGCTGGGACGGTCCTCCGGAACTCATAGACATGAGCATATTGCGAAGGCCCGCTTTCACCGGCTCTTAGTCCGTTCCTCCTGCGAAAGATCGCCGATCGCGACTACCGTAGTGATATGCGGTTCGCTCATCTGCGCCGTGCCGACTCCTCCACGGCAGAGCTTGCCGTGGTGGAAGGTGCCGACGCCATCCTCGTCTCAGATCTCCTACCCGACCCTCCCGCGACTCTTCAGCAGCTGATCGAAGGCGGCGACGAGCTTCTCGCCGCCGTGCGGGCTGCTGTCGTCGCAAGCCCGGCCCCCCGGCATCCGCTCGGAGAGCAGGCCTTCGCCTCCGCCGTGCTCGCACCGCCTGCCGTGCTCGCCGTCGGCCTGAACTATGCCGCCCATTCCAGTGAACTCGGTCTGAAGACCGACACGGCGCCGACGGTCTTCACCTTGTGGCCGAACTCCCTCACCGGGCACGGACAGACCACGTCCTGGCCGCGCGCGCTCAGCGAGGCGGTCGACTACGAGGCGGAGCTCGGCGTGCTGATCGGCACGCCGGCGAAGGACGTTGCGGAGGAGGACGCGCTGTCGCACGTCTGGGGTTACACCGTCGTGAACGACATCACCGCCCGCAACGTGCAGTTCGCCGAAGCGCAGTGGTCGCGCTGCAAGTCGTTCGACGGGTTCACGCCGACGGGTCCGTTCGCCGTCACCGCAGACGAGATCGCCGATCCTCAGGATCTGCACATCTGGACCGTCGTCGACGGCCACACCGTGCAGGACGCGACGACGGGTCAGATGGTGCGTTCAGTGGCCACCCTCATCGCTCACCTCTCGCAGTCGCTGACTCTGCTTCCGGGAACATTGATCTCCACGGGCAGTCCGGGCGGAGCGGGCTACTCCCGTGATCCGCAGATCTTCCTGCGTGACCGCTCCACCGTCACCGTCGCCATCGACGGGATCGGCGAGCTCACCACGCACTGCCGGATCACCGGCTGAGAGATGCGCAGACGCGATGAGGGCGGGGATCCGATCGGATCCCCGCCCTCATCGTCGTTTCGCCGGCAGCGTCAGCTGCCGTAGGAGCCCGAGGAGGCGGCGAGCGCGAAGATCGAGATCACGGCGATGATGCCCGCGATCAGGCCGAGCGCCGTGAGGATCCACCCCGCGATGATCGCGACCTTGGCCGGCGTGTTCTCGTATCCGACAGCCCGGCTCTGGTTCCTCGCGACGTACCCGAGGATCAGGCCGACCACGGACGAGACCACGAAGGTCAGGATGACCGCGACGATGCCGAGGGTCTTGCCGGGGATGGTTTCGGGAGCGGGCGAATACGGCGGCGTCTGCGCGCCGGGAACCTGATTGGTCATTTGTCCTCCAGTCGAACGGGTTGTGTGCGTCGACTCTATCCTGTGAGCCAGCTGAATGCCCATGGGGAGAAGGCCCCACCTGCGTGCCGCAGGGTGCGTGACGCTCACCGCGAGCAGCCGCAGCTCTCCCCGATCTGCAGACCGACGCCCAGACGCACCGTCTTCAGAGGCACCGAGCCGTCGCCCGGATCCGTGAGCAGCAGGTGCGCGGCGACGCGTCCCATCAGCTCCATCGGCTGACGTACCGTTGTGAGGGTCGGGGAGGACATGCGGGCGGCGAGGATGCCGTCGAATCCGACGATGAGCACGTCTCGTGGCGCCTCGATGCCCTCGGCTCGGAGGACGTCGATGAGGGCGATCGCGACCTGGTCGCTCGCGCACACGAGGGCGTCGGGAAGCGTGCCGGCACGTGCCCGGGCGACGACATGGAGGAACTCCGGCGACGAATCGAGGTCCACTCCGTCGAGGGCCTCTCCGACGACGCCGCCTCCGTGCTCGTCGAGGATCCGGAAGAACGCGTCCATGCGCTCCGCGTAGTCGTACGACAGATCGGCGCCGATCCAGCCGAGCGTGCGCACCCCGTGCTCCTCGATCAGGTGTCCGACCAGCATCCGCTCGCCGCCGATGTTGTCGACCAGCACACGGTGACCGTCCCCCGTCTCGCTGCTGAGCACGACCACGGGGAGATTGACGGCGACGGAGGCCAGCGACGCCATCGCCGACTGCCCGGGAAGCACCGCGAGACCGTCCACGCGTCCCGCGGTGTCTGCGACGTCGCGGACGTCGGTGCCGCCTGTGCTGAGCAGCACCGCCCGGCCGTTTCGCTTGCACTCGAGCACGAATCCGCGCTGAACCTCGTCGACGTACAGCGGGAACGTCTGCGGCTCGCTCAGCCGCGCGTCCTCGACGGCGTCCCAAGGGACGAGGTCGGCATCGAGGTCGAGCGTGTCGAGATCGACGCGTCTCTCGTGGGCGTCGGGCCGCTGCGGGAGAGCCCCGTCCGGCGGGCCGTCCAGCAGCATGTCGAACAGATGCAGACCCAGAACGCCCGTCCGGCCCCTCGCGAGGTTGCGCGCCGATCCGCTGGGCACATAACCGATCGCACGTGCAGCCTCGAGAACAGACGCTCTGGTCTCCGGCCGCACCTTCTCCGGGCGACGGAACGCGAACGACACGGTGGCGATCGAGACACCTGCACGCTCGGCGACGTCGTAGACGGTGGGGCGACTGGACGCCATGTGCACCTCGCTTTCTGGGCGATTCTACTGACGGCAGGGTCGCTGGGCGGCTTTCACGGCAGGGTGAGTCCCGTTCTCAGCGGATACAGCGGATCGGGCGTGTCTCCAGGGACATCCGTGCGCGATCTCCGCACAGCGTCCATCGAGCGGGGAATCTCCACGGGGAGGGTTCCACGCGGCCGGATGCGCCCGGACAGCGCGGCGAGGACGGCTTCGTCGGAGCTCCCGAAATCGACCGCGAGCGCGGCGGCGAAGGGGACGAAAGGAGTGAGGATGCCGGGGCGATCCAGGTTCACGACCAGAACGAGAGGGCACTGCTCCGCGATGCGCTTCAGACGCACGACGAGCCCCGGCGGGAACTCGAGAGATCCCTGATGGAACCACCTTTCGAGGAACAGATCGTCGCGCGCATCGAACGGAGCGCCGATGCGGACGATGGCGAGGTCCGCATCCTCCGGTCGCGACACGGCATCCGCCCGATCCTGCAGCGCTCCTTCGTGCAGCCCCTCCGCGTACACCCGCGGACGCGGTCCGGCGAACAGCGGCAGCGTCCCTTCGCGATTCTCGAGCACCGTGACCGATTCGGCCTGCGCGCGGAACCCCTGCTCTCGGAAGGCCGCCGCACCCACGATGCGCTCCGCCTCGTCCTCGTCGACGAACGGGTCGTCGAAGAGGCCGAGTCGGAACTTCACGAGCAGGATGCGCCGCACAGAGGCGTCGAGACGTTCCGCAGACACCTCGCCGCTCGCCACGAGCTCCTGCAGCAGCTCCACGCACTCCTCGCCGCCGAACTGATCGACGCCCGCATCGAGCAGCATCCGCATCCGTTCGATCGGCGACAGGTGCTCCACGCCCCATGCACGAGCCGGGAGGACCTGGTCGCCGACGTGATTGTCGTTGACGAGCTCCCAGTCGGTGACCACGACGCCGTCGTAGCCCAGTTCCTCGCGCAGGAGATCGGTGATGATCTGGCGGCTGTAGCCGAATCCGACCTCGGCGATCGGCTCGCCGTTGCGGACCAGACCGACCGGCATGCCGTAATAGGGCATGATCCCCGCCGTGCCGCGACTGATGGCCTCGACGAACGGCTTCAGATGCTCCTCGAATCGACCGCCCGGATAGACCTGCTCGCGCCCGTAGGGGAAGTGCGCATCTTCGCCGTCGAGCTGCGGGCCCCCTCCCGGGAAGTGCTTGGTCGTGCAGGAGACGCTCTGCGGTCCGAGTTCATCTCCCTGGAACCCCTGCAGATAAGCGGCCGTGATCTCCGAGACACGATCGGCGTCGTAGCCGAAGGTCTGAGCCTGCCGCCCCCACCTGGCTTCGGTGGGCAGGTCGATCTGCGGATGCAGCGCCGCCCGGATGCCCACCGCGAGATACTCCTGACGCGCGGTGTCGGCGAACCGTCGGATCAGGTCGATGTCGTCGATCGCGGCGAGTCCCATCGGTTCGGGCCACTGCGAGAACGGACCAGCCGAGAACGCGACTCCGGTGTTCTCCACGAAAGCGTGCCGCGGGTCTGTGCTGATCGTGACCGGGATGCCGTGAGGAGTCTGTTCGGCCAGCCGCTGCAGGTTGTTGTTCCACCGGGCCCCGTCGCGTGCGGTGCGCATGGCGTGGACGTTGAAGTGGTTGAGGTGCTTGCTCAGCACGACCTCCGAGGTCGGCGACTTCGAGATCGCGCCGGGCGTCTCGAGCAGTTCGCCGTCGGGTCCGATCTCGATGACCGTCTGGAACATCAGGCCGACCTTCTCCTCTGTGGAGAGACGGCCGAGCAGATCCTCGGTGCGCTCGGCCGGCGACAGGCGCGGATCTTCGTACGGATCCATGACGCCGTTGCCGTTGAGGTCGCGGTAGTCGACACCCTCGGCGGATGTGCGGAGATGGGGTTTCATGTGTCCTGCTTTCACTGGGCCGGAGCTGTGTCGAATGCGAGTCGTCGCCTACTTCAAGCCCGTCGTCGCGACGCCCCGGATGAACCAGCGCTGAAGGAAGACGAACAGGAGAAGGATGGGCGTGATGACCAGGACGGATCCCGCGAGCAGGAGACCGTAGTCCGTGGCGTTCTGTCCCGTCGAGTACAGCGACAGCGCCACCGGGAGCGTGTACATCTCCTCGGTCTGGGCGGCGACGAGGGGCCAGAGGAAGTTGTTCCACGACGACAGGAACGTGAGGATGCCGAGCGTCGCCAGCGGCGGTCCGCACAACGGCATGACGATGCGTGTGAAGATGCGCCACTCCCCTGCGCCGTCGAGACGGGCGGCTTCCAGCAGCGGATCAGGGATGCCCAGCATGAACTGCCGCATCAGGAACACGCCGATGGGTGCCGTCAGGAACGGCAGGATCAGACCGGGGAAGGTGTTCACGAGCCCGAGCTTGGAGACCATCACGAACAGCGGCACGAAGGTGACCACACCGGGCACCATGAGGGTGACCATGACGAGGCCGAACAGCATCTTCTTGCCGGGGAACTCCATCTTCGCGAGCGCGTAGCCCACCATCGAGCAGAAGACCATGTTGCCGAGAACCGTGACGACGGCCACCACGACGCTGTTCACGAAGAAGTGACCGAAGTCGAGCGGTCCGAACCACGCGGCGAAGTTCTCTCCTGTGGGGCTCTCCGGCCACCAGGTCGGCGGTCTGCGGAGGATCTCGCCCTGAGTCTTCACCGAGCCGAGCAACATCCAGACGAACGGGATGAGCCACAGCACGAGGCCGACGGCGAGAACGGTGTAGGTCAGCGCCCGTCCGCCGCCGCGGGTGCGTCTGCGCCGACGAGGGACAGGAGGCTGAGCGGTGGCGGCTGCAGGAGCCGCAGTGGATGTCGTCATGGCCTCAGTCCTTCGATCGGAGCAGGCGGAACTGCAGCAGGCTGATCAGGGCGATGGCGAGGAACAGCACGTAGCTGGCCGCCGACGCGAGGCCGTACTCGCCGAAACCGAACTGCTGGTACGTGTAGAAGGCGACCGAGAGCGTCGAGTCGAGAGGGCCGCCCTTCGTCATGACGAACGCCTCCTCGAAGAACTGCAGATAGCCGACGGAGATCAGAACGGCGCCGAGAAGCAATGTCGGACGCAGCAACGGAAGCGTCACGGAGATCAGACGGCGCCAAGGCGACGCGCCATCCATCGTGGCCGCCTCGTTGACGTCCTCGGGGACCGCCTGGAGCCCCGCGAGGAAGATCACCATGAGCGTGCCCACGTTGCGCCACACGGCCATCATGATGAGCGACGGCAGGGCGAACGCCGGGTCGTTGAGCCAGTTGGGGCCGTCGATGCCTACGACCGCGAGGGCCGAGTTCAGCAGGCCCTCCGGCTGGAGGATGTAGCGCCAGACCACGGAGATCGCGACGATGCTGGTCACGACAGGTGCATAGAAGCCCACGCGGAAGAATGCGACGATCCGTCCTCTTCCGCTGTTGAGCGCAAGAGCGAGCGCCAAGGCCACGATCATCGTGACCGGGATGCCGACCAGCACGAAAACGCCGGTCACACCGAGCGAGGTGAGGAAGCGCGTGTCGGTGAACAGCGTGAAGAACTGCTGCAGCCCCACGAAGTTGACCGCGAACGGCGAGGCGATGTCGCGTGCTGTGAAGTCCGTGAACGACATCGCGAAGGACCCCACGATCGGGAACAGCATGAAGATCGCGAACACGATGACGAACGGCAGCGCGAAGCCCCACGCGACGAGCGCCTGACGGCGGCGCCGGGTCGCGCCCAGGCCGCGTTTTGCGGCGCTGCGGGGACCGGTCAGGGTCCCCGCAGCGGTGGTGGTGGATGCGGACATCGGCTCAGTCGAGTCCGATGGCGTCGGCGTCGGCCTGCAGCGTCTTCAGCACCGCGGCGACGTCGCCCGTGCCACGGCGCAGCGACTCCAGCGCCTGGTCTCCCTTGGCAGCGACCTTGACCCAGCTGGTCGTGACGGGCGGCGCCTTGGCGGTCTCCAGCTGTGTGCCGAAAGTGGAGAGGCTCTTGTCACCGGCCACCGCCGGCTCTTCCCAGGCAGCCGTGGACGCAGGCAGGTCTCCCGTCGCCTCGAAGAATGCGGCCTGAGTCTCGGGCTGGCTGAGCCAGTCGACGAGCTTCCACGCGGATGATGCGTTGTCGCTGCCCTGGAAGACAACGAGGTTCGCACCGCCGCTGAAGGAGACCGAACCCTCGAGCGCCGGGAGGACCGCGGTCGTGTACTTGTCGGCGAAGCCTGCTCCGCCGACCGCCTCGAGCTGCCCGCGCAGGAACGGCCCTTCGACCACCATCGGCGCCGTGCCGTCGACGAACTCGGCCTCGGTCGAGCCCGGCGAGGTGTCGACGTTCGGATCGGCGATGCCGTCGGCGAAGAAGCTCTGGTAGTACTCCAGGCCCTTGGCCATCTCAGGTGTGTCGAGGGTCCAGCTCTTGCCGTCGGTCAGCTCCGCGCCTGCCGACCAGGGCATCCACATCGCGCCCTGGAAGGAGTCGTTGCCGGCTGGCAGGCGCATGCCCCACGTGGCGCCGCCCTTGCTCTGCATGTCCGCAGCCATCTGCGAGAGTTCGTCCCACGTCTTCGGAGCCTCGGTCCAGCCCGCCTTCTCGGCGATGTCGGTGCGGTAGTAGAGGACGCGGGTGTCGACGTACCACGGCACTCCAGCTGCCCGGTCGCCGACCTTGGTGGTGCTCAGAGCGCCGTCGAAGAAGCCGTCCGTGGAGATCTGCTCGGGCACAGTGGCGAAGGCATCGGAGAAGTCGGCCATCCAGGTGGTGCCCATCATCGCGATGTCCGGAGTGTTGCCTCCGGCGATCGCGGTCTGGATCTTGTTGTGCGCCGCATCCCACGGGATCGGAGTCACATCGATCTTCACATCGGGGTTCTTCTCCTGGAACGCCTTCACGAACTCGGGCAGGGCTTCGCCCTCGGCGCCCATCGCCCAGATCGAGATCGTGCCGGTGGCCGGTCCGTCATCGATCGTGGTCGCTTCGTCAGGGGCGCTGCCCGTGTCCTCAGCCCGGCCGCAGCCGCTCAGAAGGAGCGAAGCGGTCGCCAGCGCCGCCACTCCCCCGAGAATCCTCGTGAACTTCACGTCTTCCTCCTTGAATCGCCTGTTCGATCTATGCGCTTAAACTCGCACTACTCGCTATCTAAGCGCATAGATCAAAGGATCGCAACCCTCTTGAGACACGCACCGCGAGCCCGGATCAGCGCGGAGGACGCAGAACGGCCCCGACGAACAGATCGTCGGGGCCGTTCACGGGGGGATCAGATCTCGAGATCCTCGGGAGCGATGATCGGGATGGCGGCCGTCACGGCTTCGAGTCCCGACAGGCGAGCGGGTGAGAGCTGCTTGATGACTTCTTCGCGCGACATGAGGCCGGCCTCGACGACGAGATCGGCGACGTTGCGGTTGGTCAGCAGAGCCGTCTTGGCGAGAGCCGCGGCCGCGGCGTATCCGATGAACGGGGTGAGCGCGGTGATCACCCCGACCGATGCACCGACCATGGCGCCCAGCCGGTCGCGGTTCGCAGTGATGCCGTCCACGCAGTTCACGCGCAGGGTCCACATCGCCTGCCGCATCCATGTGATCGACTGGAAGATCGAATGCGCGATGACGGGCTCGAAGGCGTTGAGCTGCAGCTGACCAGCCTCGACCGCCATCGTGACGGTCATGTCGGCGCCGACCACCGCGAAGGCGACCTGGTTGACGACCTCGGGGATCACCGGGTTGACCTTTCCAGGCATGATGCTGGAGCCCGCCTGCATGGCAGGCAGGTTGATCTCACCGAGACCGGCCTGAGGCCCTGAGGAGAGCAGACGCAGGTCGTTGCAGATCTTCGACAGCTTGATCGCGTTGCGCTTGATCGACGAGGAGAACGACATGAAAGAGCCGGTGTCGCTCGTGGCCTCGACGAGGTCGGAGGCGGTGGCGAGGTCGAGGTCCGTGATCTGGCGCAGGTGCTTCAGCACCGCCGGAGCGTAATCGCCGTGGGTGGTGATGCCCGTGCCGATCGCCGTGGCCCCCATGTTCACCTCGAACATCAGGGCCGCGTTCTCGCTGAGCCGCTGATGGTCGTAGCCGAGCGTCGTCGCGAAGCCGTGGAACTCCTGGCCGAGCGTCATCGGCACGGCATCCTGCAGCTGGGTGCGTCCGACTTTGAGGACGTCGTGGAACTCCCCGGCCTTGCGCAGGAACGACCGGCGCAGCAGATCGAGTTCCTCGAGCATGGAGTGGAGCGTCAGCGAGAGGCCGATCTTCACCGCGGTCGGGTAGACGTCGTTCGTGGACTGGCTGCGGTTGGTGTGGTCGATCGGCGAGAGGTAGGCGTAGTCGCCCTTCTCGCGGCCTGCCATCTCGAGCGCGATGTTGGTGATGACCTCGTTCGCGTTCATGTTCGTCGAGGTGCCCGCACCGCCCTGGATCACGCCCACGGTGAACTGATCGTGGAACTCCCCGTCGATCACCCGCTGCGCGGCGCGGTCGATCAGGTCGGCTCGCTCCGCGTCGAGGACGCCGATCTCCTTGTTCGCGCGTGCACTGGCCTGCTTGACCATCGCGAGGGCGATGACGAGGTCGGGATAGACCGAGATCGGGCGCTTGGTGATTGGGAAGTTCGCGTCGGCACGGGCGGTGTGGATGCCCCAGTACGCGTCTGCGGGGATCTCCATGCTCCCGAGGGAATCGGTCTCTGTACGGGTGAGGGCGGGCGCGGCAGAAGCCATGTCACATCCTTGTGGGTCGTGGCGAGTGAGAGATTCGGGGGTGCTTCTAGTGTACGCCCGTTCAATGCGGCGCCCGGATCAACGGCCCGGCTTGCGCGAGAACTCCTCCAGCCGCTGCTCCGGGGTGAGCCGCGCCATCCGCTCCAGCCAGGCCTCCGAGAAGAAGTCTCCGGTCGGAGCGTCCGTCACCGGCACGACGGAGTGAGTGATGGTGTCGGGACGGACATGCACGATCTGGAATGACTGCGCGGCATCCATCCCGTTGACATCGGCCGCAGGACGGGCGACGTTCATGGTGTAACAGGTGGCCGAAGCGACGCTCACGGGCACTCCGGCGAAGATTCCGTGCGACGAGTAGTGCAGATGGCCGGCGAGGATGCCACGCACATCGGTGCCGCGGATGACCTCGGCGAGTTCGTCTTGATGCCGGAGTTCGAGGATGTCGAACAGCGGAAGATGGCTCGGCAGCGGCGGGTGATGCATGGCGAGGAGAGTGCCGTGCGGCGCGGGCTCGGCGAGCACGTCGGCGAGCCAGTCGAGCTGCGCGCCATCGATGTCTCCGTGGTGCCACCCAGGCACGCTCGTGTCGAGGGCGATCAGTCGCAGTCCGTTCAGATCCCACACGCCGGTGACCGGCTCTTCGCTGGGAGCCTTATCGAGCAGACCCGAGCGCAGCGCCGGCCGCTCGTCGTGGTTGCCGGCGACCCACACGACGATCGTGTCGAGCGCCGCAGCGACCGGTTCGACCGCGGCCCGCAGTCGCCGATACGCATCCGGCTCGCCCAGATCGGTCAGGTCGCCCGTGATGACGATCGCGGACGGATGCGGGTGCACCGCAGCGACGGCTTCGAGGGTGCGGGCGAACGTGCGATCGACGTCGTAGCGCCCGCCGAGCTTGGCACCGCCGGCGAGGAAGTGCGTGTCGCTGACGTGGACGATCACATGAGAAGCGGGCTGATGGCGGCCGAATGCGTATCCGGTCCTCTGGGACTCGCTCATGGCACCAGCCTAGGCGGCGGTGCCGACGTGGCGCCGCCGCCTCTTCAGCCGGCCGCAGAGCGGACGTACTCGGACAGCACGACCCCAGAGTCGAACGCTGTCGTGCCGACCTCCTCGAACCGCTCGGGCGCGTACGTCCGCGGGCCGAAGAGCGGGATGCCGGCGCCGAAGAGCAAGGGATTGCGCTTGAGCACCAGACGGTCGATCTGGTCGGAGAGAGTCGCAGCCAGGGCGCCGCCGCCGCACAGCCAGATCGCCCCGCCCTCCTGCTCTTTCAGCTGGCGCACAACGCGCCTCGGGTCGTGCGCCGTGACCTCGAGGCTCTCCCCGCTCGCGGTACGGGTCCGGGAGAACACGATCTGGCGGAGATGGCGATAGGGACTCGTGACACCGAACGGCAGTCCTACGGCGTAGGTGTTCCACCCCATGAGAACGGTGTCGAACATGCCCCCATCGCGCGAAACCCCGAGCGCGTCGGCGACGTCGGTCGGCACTGTGTCTCCGAAGCGCTCGTTGATCGCTGCCATGTGATCGCCCTCGCTGAGGAGCGCATCGAACTCCCCGTCAGGACCGGCGATGTAGCCGTCGAGGCTCACCGCCACGTAGTAGACCAGTTCTCGCATCTTCGCTCCAATCACAACACTTGTCGTAGTTGAGGGTACACCAGACGTAGTGGTTCCGCTATCATGACGGCATGGCGAAGAATGAGACCCGGCGGCGTTCACTGGCGGATGCTGGCCTCGCCGTGCTCGCCCGGGAAGGCTCGCGAGGGCTCACGCATCGCGCAGTCGATCTCGCCGCCGGCGTCCCCACGGGCACGACGTCCAACTACTTCCGCAGCCGTGATTCGCTCATCGCCGGTCTCGTCGAGCGAATCGGCGAACGCCTGGCCCCCTCGGAACAGGACCTCGCGCGCCGAGCATCCGAGACGCCGAGCGTCGCACTGTTCGCCGACTACCTGCGTGACATCGTCCGCCGCCTCAGCGCCGACCGTGAAGTGACCATCGCGCTGTTCGAACTCAGGCTCGAGAGCAGCAGAAGACCCGAGGTCTCCGCCGTACTCGGCGCCTGGCAGCGCGCGGGATTCGAGGGGGACGTCGAGTTCAACACAGCCGCCGGGCTCCCGGGCGGACGGAGGGAGATCGCCCTCTTCCACTACGCGATCGACGGCCTGCTGCTCGACCGGCTGACCACTCCGATCGACCCCGGCACGTCGACCGACGATGTGATCGACGATCTCGTGGCCGGGTTGCTCGGCTGAGCGCGATCGGGCCGCCTAGGCGATCAGGCTGACGACGCGGAGGAAGACGCCGCGGTCAGTGCCCGATCACGATGAGCGCGATCCCCGATGCGACCGCGAGAGCGCACAGGACGAAGCATCCGTAGGCGCCGATCAGGGCCAGCCGCTTCTCGCCCGCCGTGAGCGGACTCTTCTTGGCGGCCTTCGCCGCCTTCTTCTCAGCGCGCTTGAGGTCCTTCTCGGTGATCACGGTGATCGCGTCGGTGAACTCGGCCGGACTCACGACAGGCGCGCGACCGCTGCGGACAAGCAGGCGCAGCCCGATCGCGTAGAAGCCGACGATCGCACACGCGCCGACCAAAGCGGCGACGAACACCAGCAGGAATGCGTTCCAGTCGATCGCGACGCTCACAGCGACTCCCCCTTGCCGGAGTTCTTCTCGGCATCGGCCCCGGCCTTCGCCTTCTTGCCCGTCGACCCGGATTTGCCCTTGGCCTTCTTCTGGTCTTTGGCGGCCTTCTCTGCCTGAGCCTTGGCCTTCGCCGCCTTGTCGGCGTCGTCCCTGGCCTTCTTGGCGTCGGCCTTCGCCTTCTCGCGCGCCGCGGCGCGCGCCTTCGCCTCGGCTTTCGCACGCTCGATGCGCTGCTGTCGGCGCGTGGGCGGCGGTGTGTCGGGCAGCTCCACGGCCAGGCCCGACTCCGCGACATCGCTCATCGCGTTGGCATGGGTGACGGCATCCTTGCGCGAGCGGAGGAAGAGGCCGACGATGATCGCCACCGCGAGCACCGCGTCGACCGCGATCCCCCAGCCGCCGAGCCACTGGATCAGAAGCGCGGCGAGCGCGCCGACGGCTCCCGCTGCGGGAAGCGTGAGAAGCCAGCCGATGGCGATGCGCCCGGCGGTCCCCCAGCGCACGGATGATCCGCGACGGCCGAGACCCGAGCCGATCACCGACCCGGATGCGACCTGGGTCGTCGACAATGCGAAGCCGAAGTAGCTCGAGGCGAGGATGGTGGCGGCCGTCGAGCTCTCCGCCGCGAACCCCTGCGCGGGCTTCACATCCGTGAGCCCCTTGCCCAGTGTGCGGATGATCCGCCAGCCGCCCAGGTAGGTTCCGAGCGCGATCGTCACGGCACACGCGATGATGACCCAGAGGTGCGGATCGGCCTGGTCCTGGCTCTGCCAGCCGACGGTGATGAGGGCGAGTGTGATGACGCCCATGGTCTTCTGCGCGTCGTTGGTGCCGTGCGCCAGTGCGACCATCGACGAGGTGAAGATCTGTCCCCAGCGGAACCCGTCGCGCCCATCCGGCTTGTTGTCGTACCGCCGCGTGATCGAATAGGCGATCTTCGTGGCCGCGAACGCGATGATGCCGGCAGTTACGGGAGCGATGAGCGCAGGGAGGACGATCTTCGACAGGACCGCCCCGAAGTCGATGCCTCCGACGCCGACGCCGACCAGGGTCGCGCCGATCAGGCCGCCGAACAGGGCATGCGAGGAGCTCGAGGGGAGTCCGAGGAGCCAGGTCAGCATGTTCCAGGTGATCGCGCCGATCAACCCCGCGAAGATCATCGGGAGGAACGCGTCGGACACGCCGTCGTCGCGGATGATCCCGTGAGACACGGTCTGCGAAACCTCGGTCGACAGGAAAGCCCCGACGAGATTCAGCCCTGCAGCCAGCAGGACGGCGGTCTTGGGCTTGAGGGCTCCGGTCGCGATGGGCGTGGCCATCGCGTTCGCGGTGTCGTGAAACCCGTTGGTGAAATCGAAGAACAGTGCCAGTGCGATCACCAGCACGACGATGAGGGCTGCGGTTTCCACCGTTCGCTTTCGGTCGTTTGAGGAAGAAGGTGATGTCGACGGGATCGACGTGACGAACGAAGAGTTCATCGTGGGTTTGACTTCCGTTTACCGGCCCCGCTAAATCCTCCCATCCGGGCCGGGGCCGGTCAACTCGACCTGGGCTAGCGTGGAACGGTGACTGACGCACCGATCGCCGCCCGACGCCCGACCTCCCGCACCCATCACGGCGACGCCTTCGAGGACCCGTACGAATGGATGCGCGACAAGGAGTCCGCCGAGGTGATCGCACACCTCGAATCGGAGAACGCCTTCACGGATGCCGCCACCGCGCATCTCGGCCCGCTGCGCGAGCAGTTGTTCCAGGAGATCAAGAGCCGCGTGCAGGAGACCGATCTCTCGGTGCCGACCCGGCGCGGCGACTGGTGGTACTACAGCCGCACCGAGGAGGGAGCGCAGTACGGCATCCACTGCCGAACCGCCGCAGCCCCGGACGACTGGACTCCTCCCGTCCTCGAACCCGGAGTCGCCGTTCCTGGCGAGGTCGTGCTGCTGGACGGCAACCTCGAGGCAGAGGGCCATGAGTTCTTCTCGCTCGGCGCCTTCGACACATCGGATGACGCGACGAAGCTCCTCTGGTCCACCGACTTCGACGGCGATGAGCTCTACACGGTGCATGTGCGCGATCTCGTCACGGGAGAGACGCTCGAAGATGAGATCCCGAACACTGGCAGCGCGTTCCTCACCCCCGACGGCACTGGTGTCATCTACACGACGCGCGACGAGGCCTGGCGGCCCGACACGCTCTGGCTGCATCGCCTCGGCACCGACGTCTCCGACGACGTGCAGCTGTTCCATGAGCCCGACGAGAAGTTCTGGCTCGGCGCCGGGATCACCCGGAGCCGGCGGTACCTCGTGATCGCGGTGGGGTCCAGCATCACGAGCGAGGAGTATCTGGTCGATCTCCACGGCGACCTCACTGCCGAGCCCCGTGTCGTGTGGCCTCGAGCCGAAGGCGTCGAGTATTCGCTCGAGCACGCCGTGGTCGGCGGCGAGGACCGCCTGTACATCCTGCACAACCAGGACGCTCTGGACTTCGAGCTGGTCTCCGTGCCGGCATCCGCTCCTCAGAGCGAGCGCCGCGTGGTGCTGCCGCACACTCCTGGGCGGCGCCTGCTCGGCATGGACGCCTTCCGCGACTTCGGCACGGTCGAGTACCGCAGCGAAGGACTCGAACGAGTCGCACTACTGGACTACGCCTCGAACGTGCTGGAGGACGTCTCCTTCGATGAGCCGTTGTACTCGGCCGGGGTCAGCGGAAACCCGGAGTGGCACGCGCCGTTCCTGCGGCTCGGTTACGGCTCCTTCGTGACGCCGGGCACCGTGTACGAGCTGGACCTCGCCACCCGGGAGCTCGTTCTGCGCAAGCAGGCGGTCGTGCTGGGTGGCTACTCCCCCGCCGATTACGGCCAGGAGCGGGCGTGGGCGACGGCATCCGACGGCACCCGCGTGCCCATCTCGCTCGTCTGGAAGCGTTCCTTCGGGGAGCCGGGGGCGTCCGTTCGCCCCGTGCACCTGTACGGCTACGGCTCGTACGAGCACTCGATCGACCCCGGTTTCTCAGTCGCCCGCCTGTCGGAACTCGATCGTGGCGTCATCTTCGCCGTCGCGCATGTGCGCGGCGGCGGCGAGATGGGCAGGCAGTGGTACGAGGACGGCAAGCTGCTGAGCAAGCGCAACACGTTCACGGACTTCGTGGCGTGCGCCGAGCACCTGATCGCGAGTGGCGTGACGTCAGCCGAGCGGCTCGTCGCCGAGGGCGGCAGCGCCGGAGGCCTTCTGATGGGGGCTGTGGCGAATCTGGCACCGTCGTCGTTCGCCGGGATCCTCGCGGCCGTGCCGTTCGTCGACGCGCTCACGACGATCCTCGACCCCTCTTTGCCGCTCACCGTCATCGAATGGGACGAGTGGGGCGACCCGCTGCACGACGCGGAGGTGTACGCGTACATGAAGTCGTACACGCCATACGAGAATGTGCGCGCCGGCGTCGAGTACCCGCGCATCCTCGCCGTCACTTCGCTGAACGACTCGCGCGTCGCCTACGTGGAGCCTGCGAAGTGGGTAGCCGCGCTGCGCGAGGCCGGAGCATCCGACGTCCTGCTCAAGTGCGAGATGGTCGCCGGTCACGGCGGCGTGAGCGGTCGGTACAACTCCTGGCGCGAGCGCGCGTTCGAACTCGCCTGGCTCCTCGACGTGCTCGGTCTCGCCGAGTAGCGGGCTGCCGCCGTCGGCTGCGATCAGAATCGAGCCCAGTCACGCCAGTGGTGGTCTCTTACCGCGCAGGCCACCCCAACTGCGACCAAGGTCGACGCCGGTCACGACAATGGTGACCGGCGTCGATCTCTGGCCACCAGTGAGGTGACCGCACTCGCGAACAGTGGCGGAACTGGACGGTCACGGATGCCAGCGCAGCCGCCGGATCGACCGATCACCTCATCAGGGTGAACGCGACCTCTCCTGCACAAGCACGCCGAAGCAGAGTTATCCACCGAAGGCGTGAGCGGCGCGCTGGATGAGGTGTGATCAGGAGCATGTCGCGTGCGCAGCCCCTTCCGCCTCCTCTGGGCGACGGCGCCTTCCGCATCGCCGAGGCGCGTGAGCTCGGCGTGAGCCGTTCACGTATGCGTGCCAGCGACCTCGTCGCCCCTACTCGCGGCGTGCGGGTGCTGCGGCGGCCGAGCGATGCGGTCGATGTTGTCTCAGAGACGCCGTCGCAGCGCATGGAGCGAGTCCAAGGCGATCTGCGGCGTCGCGCCGAGGAGTTCGCTCCCGCGCTGACTCCCGATCAGTTCTACAGCGGCGCAACCGGACTGGCACTGCTTGGGGCGCCGATCCCCTACACGACGGCAGATCAGCTCGAACTGCACGTCGCGGCACGCCACCCTGCCGGCAAGCCTCGCCGAGCAGGAGTCTCCGGGCACCGCCTGGGCGCCAGGCCGCCCGACCGCTGGCTCGTGCGTGGACTCCCGATCGAGCATCCGGCACGTCTCTGGCGTCAGGCCGCTGAAGACTGGCGGCTCGATGATCTGATCGCCGCGGGCGATCATCTCGTCCTACCGCGACGGAGGCTTGTCAGCCTCGCCGACCTCGAGGACGAAGCCGCCGCGTCGACTCTCAGAAGCGCGCTGCTAGTCCAGGCGCTGGCCGAGATTCGCATCGGCGCGGAGAGTCCCGGCGAGACCAGGCTTCGCCTGCTGCTGACGAGAGCGGGACTTCCACTCCCCGAACTGAACTGGAATCTGTCGCGCGATGACGGGCGCTTCATCGCCCGCCTCGACCTCGCTTGGCCCCGCTACCGCGTAGCGAGCGAGTACGACGGGCGAGTGCACGCGTCAGACGAGCAATTCGCCCGCGACGCCGACCGTTGGGACGAGATCCGCGACGTGGATTGGAACCTCGTTCGTGTACTCAGTCACCATGTCCGCCCGTCCCCTCAGGTCGCGGTCGACAGAGTCAGCCGCGCCCTGTTCGACGCCGGGTGGCGCCCCGGACGCGACTGAGGCCGCTGGAGCCGGCACTTCCACCGCTTCGGTCACGCATCCGGCGGGATGACGCCACGCAACCCGCCCAAACTGTGACCGTCCCGCGGGTTCAGTCACGCATCCGGCGAGATGACGCCACTCAACCCGCCACAACTGTGACCGTCGCACGGGTTCAGTCACGCAATTAGCGAGATCGCGACGCAACCGCGCATCCCCCGAAGACCGGAGCTCAACCGAAGAGCGTCGCCGCGGCGTCGTAACGAACCTGAGGAACCGTGTTCAGCTCGCCCAGCGCATCGGCGAAAGGCACTCGCACGATCTCGGTGCCCTGCATGGCGACCATCTGGCCCCACGCGGCGTCCATTACCGCATCCGCGGCGTGCATGCCGAGGCGAGTCGCAAGCACCCGGTCGAACGCCGAGGGCGCTCCGCCTCGCTGGATGTGACCGAGGATCGTGGCTCGCGTCTCGATGCCCGTGATCCGCTCGATCTCGGGTGCGAGCAGGTCGCCGATGCCGCCGAGACGCGGGCGGTTGAAGGCATCGAGCCCCTTGTCGCTGTACGCCTCGTCCATGTCGCGGAGCTTGAAGCCCTCGGACACCACGACGAGAGGCGCCCGACCACGGTCGTGAGCGCTCGTGACGAGGTCGGCGATCTCGTCGATCGACATCGGGACCTCGGGGATGCAGATCACGTGAGCACCCGCGGCCATGCCGGCGTGCAGGGCGATCCAGCCGACGTGGCGTCCCATGACCTCGGCGACCATGCAGCGTCGGTGCGAGTCGCCCGTGGTGCGCAGGCGGTCCATCGCGTCGGTGGCGATGTTCACGGCCGTGTCGAAGCCGAAGGAGTAGTCGGTGGCGCGCAGGTCGTTGTCGATCGTCTTCGGGACGCCGAGCACGTTGATGCCGTCCTTGGCCAGGCGATCGGCCGCGGCGAGCGTGCCCTCGCCGCCGATGGCGATGATGCCGTCGATCTTGTGCCCGTACAGCGTCTTGGCGATGTTCTCGGCGCCGCCGCGCTCTCCCTCGTAGGGGTTGGTCCTGCTGGTGCCGAGGATCGTGCCGCCGACCTTGGAGAGACCCTTCACGTCGTGGCGTGTGAGCGGGAAGAAGTCGCCGTCGACGACCCCGCGCCAGCCGTCACGGATGCCGACGAACTCGAGGTCGTACGCACGGGTGCCCTTGAGCACGATCGCGCGGATCACCGCGTTGAGTCCGGGGCAGTCGCCGCCGCTCGTGAGGATGCCGATCTTCATGCTGCCGCCTTCGGTTGTTCGGGTAAGTGAGGGGGGAAAGGCGACGTTGCCTGCGAACGACACTAGCGCCCCACAACGATCGAGCGCCATTCTCGGCGGCGAAAACGGCAAATCTTGCCGCCAAATCCGGACCTTGTGCCAGAAGTTCGAGAACAACACCGGATTCGACGGAAATGGGTGTTAAGAACCGAAATTCTTAACACCCATTTCTCACGCTGCGGCGAGGGCACCTCGCAGCAGATGCATGAGCGCCGCCAGCTGAATCGGCTCGGCGGCGACCTCATCGACGGTCTCGCCGTCGAGCGCGCGCGCAGCGAGGCCGTGCTTCTGATCGATCAGCTCCGCGATCTTCGTGTCGATCGTGTGCGCGGCGATGATGCGCCAGGCGGTCACCGGCTCATCCTGGCCGATGCGGTGCACCCGGTCGATCGCCTGCGTCTGCTCGGCGGCCGTCCACGACAGTTCGGCGAGCACGACGTTCGACGCCGCCTGAAGGTTGAGACCGACGCCGGCGGCCGTGAGCGAGCACACGGCGATCCCGACACCCGGATCGCTGTTGAAGTCGTCGATGGCCTGCTGCCGCGCCGTCGAGGTCTGATCGCCTCGGATCGACACCGAGCGGATGCCGGATGCTGCGAAGTGCGCTTCAGCCCGGTCCATCACGTCGATGTGCTTCGCGAAGAACACGACCTTGCCGACGGAGCGCTGCAGCTGTGCGGCATAGTCCGCCGCGAGCTGAGCCTTCGCCTGGCCGATTCGGCGCACCATGGTGAAGACGTTGTCTCCGCCCGTGCCCGCCGCTTTCGACTCCTCGAGCTCGTTCAGAGCCACGAGCCTGACGATGTCCTCGTCGATCTCCCCGGGCGCGAGCCCCCGGTCGCCGCGAGCCTCGATGATGCGCCGGTAGCGCGCAGCCAGGCGCTCGCCCAGCTCTCGTTCCGCCTGGCGGATGCCCCGCCCGAACTCGTCGTCGAGCTGCACCGGCAGATCGGCGATGAGCTTGTCGGGCAGATCTGCCGCGACGTCCTTCTTCTTGCGACGAACGATGCCCATCGAGATCACCGCGTCGCGAGCCTCGGGGTAGAACGCCTTGTCCGCCGGCGTGAAACCTGTCGAGTCGAGTTTCTCCATGAGTTCGGGACCCGGCTTCTCCCCAGTGGTCCACCCCAGGAACCGCCAGATCGCGTCGAAGTCCTCGACGTCGTTGATCAGCGGGGTTCCGGTCAGGGCGAGCATGAGCGGGTTGCCGCCTGGCGTCTGCTCGCGCACTCGCGAGGCGAGCGACAACACGTTCTGCGAACGCTGCGATGACAGGTTCTTGATGAAGTGCGCTTCGTCGACGACCATTCCGCGCAGGCCGATCGAGGCGAGCCACGACAGGTGCCGGTCGAGGATCTCGTAGTTGACGATGAAGATGTCTGCGAAGGCGTCGATGTCGCCGCCGTCACCCTGGATCACCGTGGCCCGACGCTGCGGCGTCCAACGCTCGACCTCGCGCGCCCAGTTCATCTTGACGACGTTCGGGACGACGGCGAGCAGCGGGTAGGCGCCGGCGACGGATGCTGCGAGCACCGACTGCGCCGTCTTGCCGAGGCCCGGCTCGTCAGCCAGCAGGAAGCTGCGGTGGCCGCCGCGGACGGCTTCGAGGAAGCGCGACTGGTGCACCATGACCTCGAGCCCCTTGGGCGAGACGTGATCGAACTCGGGGGCGGGAGGCAGCTCCATGCTGGCCGCGGATCCCCCGGCGCCGGTCTCGAACGCCTTGTAGAGGGGGCCCATGAGCTCCCAGCCGTCGAGCCGACGTCGCGGAGTCGCGGTCGAGCGGGGCGTGAGGTCGGGGGCGAGGAAGGGATTCGAGAGCTGGCGCGCCTCGACGGAGGGCGGAGTGACCTGACGCTCGGCGATGGCCGCGGGTACGACAGACACCTGCACGGGTGCGACATCCGCGATGATGAGCTCCTCGGGCGCCAGCTCGGCACCCGACTCGAGCAGCCAGTCCCTGCGCATGCGCTTGGCCACGGGAGACGTGGCCTGATCGGCCTCGAGCAGCTGGATCAGAGAGGTGTCGCGCGCCGCCGTCTTGGCGAGGATCGTCGCGACGCCGTCGAGCCGCTTGAGCAGCTCCGAGCGAGCGGCGTCGCCGATCTCGACATCCGCCTTCACTCTGGCGCGTTCCTCGCGCACGAGGAATGCGATCACCTGGAACTTGACGCGATTCGTCGGACCGAGTTTTCCTCGCTGAGACTTCGCCTCGATCTCGCGCACTTTGCGCGCCAGGATCGGGATCAGCGGTGCCTCGTCATCGCGACGAGACGTCTTCCTGCGCCGCGTGGCGGCTGGTGCCGTGGTCGGCATGCTCCTCCTGAGCGTGGAGGCCACAGCATCCGCGGGATGCCGGAGCCGTCTTCGATGTCCGCGTGTGGCGCGAGCCAGGACCGTGCGGACCGTAGTACGGGTTCCCGTCGACGCACGAAAGACTTGCGAGGATCACTGGGAACCAAGCGTCAGTCTACGCCATGAGGGCGGGCGCTGGTGCCGCGGGACACGCAGAGTTCACCTTCTACGCCTCGGTGCCGAGCACTCGTCGAGCGTCGATCACGTCGTCGGCCATCTGCAGTTTGAGCTTCTCGATGCCTTCGAAGGCGACCATGCCCCTCAGTCGCTCGACGAACTCGACCGTGACGTCGTGCCCGTACAGGTCGAGTCCGGTCTCGTCGATCACGTGCGCCTCGACCTGACGGACGAGCACGTCGTCGAACGTGGGGTTGGTGCCGACCGAGATCGCAGCCTGATGGCGGATGCCGGTGTCGTGATCGACCAGCCACCCCGCGTACACCCCGTCGGCGGGAACGAATGCGTCGGTGATCGTCGACAGATTCGCGGTCGGGAAGCCGAGTTCGCGTCCGCGTTTGAGTCCGTGCACCACTTCACCGCGGACGTCGGGATGGCGACCGAGCACATCGGCGGCGGCGCTGACGTCTCCGGACATGAGCAGTTCGCGGATCCAGGTCGATGAGACCCGGCGATCGGAACCGGGCAGGTAGACGTCGTCGACGATCTCGACGCTGAACCCGCGACTCGGCCCCATCTCGGCGAGAAGTGCGGGCGTTCCCGCTCCCCCACGGCCGAAGCGGAAGTCCTCGCCGACGAGCACCGTCGACACCTTGAGCGCCGCCACCAGGATGTCGTCGACGAAGTCTTCTGCGCTGCGCGCAGCCAGCTCAGCGTCGAAGGTCAGGATGAGAGTGGCGTCGAGCTCCAGCTCACCCAGCAGCTCGAGCTTCCGCTCGACCGTGACGACGTTCTCGGGACAGCGATCAGGGCGCAGCACTGCCAGGGGGTTGCGGTCGAAGGTCACGGCCACGGCACGCGATCCGGATGCCGCGGCTTGGATCTTGAGCCGTTCGATCACCGCCCTGTGCCCGGCGTGCACACCGTCGAACTTGCCGATCGCCACGGCCGACGGCCCGAAGTCGACGGGGACCTCGCCCGGGTCGCGGAAGACGATCACGCGGTCACCTCGACCCGATGAGTCTCCGCGACCGCTGGCCTGTGCGTGCGAAGCCACCACAGACCGAAGATCGGCAGCACCAGCGGGATGAACACATACCCTCTGCCGAACAGCGACCACACGGTCTCGTGCTGGAAGAGCTCGGGGACGACGAGGCTCAGCACGCCGACGACGATCACCCCGGTGAGCTCGAAAACGATGGCGATCCAGGCGACGGCATACCAGCCTCTGCGCTTGGCGAGAACCAGAGCGAGTGTGGCGAGGATGTAGACGACGGCCGCCACCGCAGACAGCGAGTACGCGAGCGGCGCCTCATCGAACCGGCGGAAGATCTGCACGAAGCTTCGGCCGGTCGCAGCCAGCGCCATCACGGCGTAGACGATCACGAGGACACGACCGATGCCGGTCATCCGAGAAGGGGGTGCGGGGGTGCTCATAGCTTCGTCCATCCTAATCCGCGACGGATGCCGTGGCTTCGCGCTCAAGCGAGTTGAACGGTCCAGATGACCTGCATGCGCCACAACATGATCGCGATGGCGAGAGCTGCCACTCCGAGGATCACCGTGCTCCAACGACTGCGCTCCATCAGCGCCCAGAGCACGGCTCCGATCGGCAGAAGCACGGCCGAGACGAGATAGACCCAGTACTCGAGCAGATCACCGGTCGGAGGGTTGCCTGCGAGCGGCGCGATGATCGCGACGACCACCTGCGCGATCAGCAGCGCCTCGACGACCGCCAGGGCTCCGACCGTCACGTCGCTGGGGCGACGCCCTGTGAGCCCGGCCACGATGCAGAGCGATCCGGCAGCCACGGCGACGACGACCTGAGCGACAGTGAACCAGAGGATCATCGGACGGCCTCCGGCATGTTCATGGCACTCTTCAGGTCGGCTCCGCGCTTCTCCACGACTCCGACCAGCATGCCCTCGTCGTCGATAGCGGCCGCCAGAGCGCCGTCCAGTCGAGACGCCTGCCCGGCGAGGCGCTTGCCATGCCGAAGATCGCGGGCGTCGTCGGCCGTCACGTCCAGAGGCTGCAGCACACGAGCCGCCGCCTGTGCGGGGCTCAGCAACGGTGCGCCGTCGAGATCGTCGATGCCGACGGCATCCGTCACGTCGAAATCACCCACCCTCGTGCGCCGGAGCGCGGTCAGATGACCTCCGACGCCCAGTTCGGCGCCGAGATCGCGCGCGAGCGAGCGGATGTAGGTGCCCGAGGAGCAGTCGACGACCACATCGAGGTCGACGACCCCGTCGCCGTCCCGTCGGGTGAGCATCTCGAAGCGCGACACGGTCACCTGTCGAGCCGCGAGCACGACCTCCTCCCCCGCGCGAACGCGGTCGTAGGCGCGCCTGCCGTCGACCTTGATCGCGGAGACCGAGCTGGGAACCTGCGAGATCACGCCGGTGAGCGAGCTGATGCCGTCGGCGATTCGCTCCTTTGTGACGGCAGCCCAGGTGTCAGCGGAAGCCCGGGTCAGGATGTCGCCATCCGCGTCGTCGGTTCCCGTCGTCTGCCCGAGCCGGATCGTGGCCTCATAGGTCTTGTCCGCACCGACGACGTACGTCAGCAGACGCGTCGCACCCTCGATGCCGAGAACCAGGAGACCCGTCGCCATCGGGTCGAGCGTGCCTGCGTGCCCGATCTTGCGGGTGCCGAAGGCGCGCCGGGCGCGGGCGACGACATCATGGCTGGTGAGGCCTGCGGGTTTGTCGACGAGGAGGATGCCGGGCGAGACCATCCCTCAAGCCTACGATGCGCGCGGATTCTCAGCCGCACACCTCGTATGACGGCTGCTCTCCGATGGTGACGACGACATCGGATGCTCCGGCTGCGCCTTCGCGGTACTCGAAGAAGATGTGCGCCTCCGCGTCGCCTGGCACCTTCAGCCACGTTCCGGCTCCTGCGGACGCCACGCCCTCCTCGGCGTCGGGATACGCCGCGAGCACCTCCTCCGTCGTGGCGCCGACTCCGAGCCCCTTGTCCGTCACGGGAGAGGGCACAGCCACCGGCGTCTCCGCAGCGGTGTAGACCGAGATCTCCCGCACCGGCGCATCCTCGCTCTCCGTTCCCCGCACGAAGAACACGCCGTAGCTCGAATCGTCGGCGTTCCACCATGCGGTCCAGGAGCAGTTCTCGTCGTTCGTCCACGTCGGCGGCAACTCGGCCAGAGTCTCCGCGAGCCGACCGCCGATCTCGATCGGTCCCACGCCCTCCTCGCTGATGATCCAGGTGGTGGGGTCCTCAGAGTCGGCTGAGGGCGACGACGAGGGTTCAGGCGATGGCGTCTGCGTCGCCGTCGAAGTCGCGCTCGAACCGGGTTCCGCCTCGCCTGCTCCGGGCGCGCAGGCTGTACCCATAGCCAGCACGAGTCCGGTGATCAGCACGATCGCGCCACGCTGCCGTGTGTTCATCATCATCTCCTCAGGTCGTCGGCGGCATTTCGCCTAGGCTGTCGAGGTGCACTCGATGTCAGCCTTCCCCGAGCGTGAGCTGCCGCTGTCGGAATGGTATCGAGGCGCCGCCCGCGACCTGCCCTGGCGCACATCGCAGTTCCATCACGTTTACGGCGCCTGGGGCACGCTCGTCAGCGAGTTCATGCTGCAGCAGACGCCCGTCAATCGAGTGATCCCACATCTGGAGGCGTGGCTGGCGCGCTGGCCGACGCCCCCGGCTCTGGCCGAGGCGACACCGGCCGACGTGGTTCAGCAGTGGGCGAACCTGGGATACCCACGACGCGCCCTGTGGCTGCACCGGGCCGCGATCGAGATCACGCAACGGCACGGCGGTGTGGTGCCACGCGACGTCGACGCGCTCCTCGCACTGTCCGGCATCGGCGACTACACGGCGAGGGCGGTCGCGGTGTTCGCCTACGGCGACCGGCACCCCGTGGTCGACACCAACACCAGGCGGGTCCTCGCGCGCGCCGTCCAGGGGCTGGCGCAGCCTGCTTCACCGTCGCGCCGCGACCTGGCGCTGATGGAGTCGCTTCTTCCGGCATCCGACGCCGAGTCCGCCGTCTTCAACGCGGCGGCCATGGAGCTCGGCGCCACCGTCTGCACGGCGCGCTCCCCACGGTGCGATATCTGCCCGCTCGTCGAACGATGCGCATGGGTGGCCGCAGGGCGACCCGACACGGGCGACACCCGACGACGCCAGGCCGCCTTCGAGGGTTCGGACCGTCAGACGAGGGGCGCGGTGCTGCGGATGCTGCGCGAAGCGCCGACGGGATCGGTGCTGCTCAGCGCGCTCCTGCCCGACTGGCCGGACGCTCGCCAGCGTGACCGGGCGGTCAATTCGCTCATCGCCGACGGTCTCGCCGAGGCCGACGGTGAGATGCTCACTCTTCCCCGCTGATCCTCACAGGTACTGGACCGTGCGACGCGCCAGCACCATCAGCTCCACGCGATTGCGGACGGCGAGCTTGCCGAACACCCTGCCGAGGTGCACTTCGACGGTGCGCACGGACAGCTGCAGCTCATCGCTGATCTGGCGATTCGACAGTCCGGTCACGACCTTCATCGCGACCTCGAGCTCTCGGCTCGTGAGCAGCGGCGCCCAGGCGAGTCGGCACGCGGGCAGCGAGTCGTGTGCCGCGTCTCCTCGCGTGGCCTCCTCTTCGACGAGGGCCACACGCGCAGCGGATGCTCTGGCCCAGGCGTCGGCGCCGGCGACGTCGAACAGCCGCTGCGCCGTGCGCAGATGCTCGCTCGCCGCGTCGAGTTCGTTGCGGATCACCGCGCGGATGCCGAGCATCGATTCGACCCGTGCTCGAGAGAAGGGCGACGCCAGAGCACGGGTCGCTTCGAGAAGCTCGTCGCGGTCCGCACGCCAGCGCGCATCGGTCGTCGTCGCGATCCTGGCCCGCAGTCGCTGCGCCTCCAGAACCTCCGCAGGAGCGACCGTCCCGATCGCCGCCCCCGGGTCACCGTCGATCGGCGCGAGTTCGTCCAGGCCCGCGACCGACAGCATCGGTGACGGACGCCCGCGATCGCTCCACAGTTTCATGAACGAGGAGGCCTCTTCGAAGGACCCGGACAGGTGCGCCTCGATCGCGCGGTCGACGAGATGGTCCAGCCGGACGGCGGGCGGAAGAGCCGCAGTCAACGCCTCTCCGAACGGCCCGACCCGCCCCAGCACCGCCAGATCGAGTCGACGGGCGAGCACCACGCCGAGACCGGCGAACGGCATCGCCACGGGGAGGATCATGGCGGCCTGCATCAGGCGCTCCTGCGCGACGCGGATGTCTCCGCGCCACATCAGCAGCAGCACTTCGACGACCGCGCGGTAGGCGTTCACCACGGGGCTGTACTCGAAGCCGGCCACGAACGGATCGATCTCGGCACCGAGCCCCGAGTCTCCCACCGCGATAAGCCGGAGTCCTGCGTCGATGTCGCCGTCGAGCGCGGATCGCAGTGCTCGCAGCATCCCTCCGCTCAGCGGACCTGCCCCGACCATCGCCTCGACGTCGGACTCCCCCGCGATCAGCCAGCTCAGCGCCACCACCGGGTCGCGCAATTCGCGCTCGGCGCCGACGATCGCGCATCCGTCGCGCAGAGCCTTGAGCCATGTGCGCATTCCGCGGCGATCGCCGCGCTCAGCGCACAGCACTGCCGCGAACGCCGTAGCGCGGGTCCACGAGTACCAGTCGTCGAGATCGTCAGTGCGCGGACGGAACGAGTCAGGGTCGATCGCGGGAACGGCGCCTTGCAGGTACGCCTGCGCGATCACGAGCGCGCTGAGCCCCTGAAGCCGGTACCGTTCGGCTCCTTCGGGGAACAACGGGCCGAGCCAGGCCGCCGCCTCGGTCGCGTACCCTGCGGCGATCGCCGACGCTCCCGCCACAACCCGCGCCTCGTCGAGCACGATGCCGGCGGCGTGAGCCGCTGCTTCGCCGGCGAGCTGCAGAGCCCGCGAAGAGTGGCCGGCCTCGGAGAGCTCCCTGGCGATCCTGATGAGTTCGGGCGCCGCCTCCGGCACGCCTCGCAACGAGGCGCGAGAACGATGCCAGTCAGCGCTCACGCGATCGTCACGTGCGACGAAGATCGTCACCAGGCGCTCGTTCACCGACGCCTGGACCGCGGAGTCCGTCGTCGAGCGCACCCAGATGTCGAGCAGTGGGTCGACGAAGCGCACGCGCCCCGCCCGTAGCGCGAGATGCGGTCCGATCGCGCTGAGCATGAGCTCGTCCGCGATGCGGCCGTCGAAGGCCAAGAGCGGCTCGAGCTCGTCACCGAGGCACAGCGAGACGGCGAGGAGCAGGTCACGGTCACGATCGTCCAGCTCGAGGCTGTCGTACTTCGCCTGGATCGTGGGGACCATCGGCAGCGGAGCGGGCAGCGGCCGCAGTCCGAATCTCGCAGGCGGGTCGAGCCGGGCGATCATCTCCCGAATCGTCGGAGTGTCTCCCCCGAGCTGGACGACGATGCGCACCAGAACGTGCGGCGCGCAGGTCAGATCCTGTCTGCGCAGCTCGTCGAGAAGCGCCGCCACGGATGCGGGCGTGATGGGCGCCGATCCTGGCGCGCTCCAAGCGTCTATGCTGATCCCCCCTCAGCTGCGCGGACACCTTGCCGCACAGCTGAGGTTAGCAAACGGGATCAGTCTTCGTCGCCTGCGCGCACGTAGGGATCAGCGTCGCCCGCGTGCGAGGCGGACGATGCCAGCTTGGCGACCTGCGCGTCGTGCTCCTGAGCCTGACGCAGCAGGGCACCGATGTGGTCCGCGTTCTCCGGCAGCGCATCGGGGATGAACTCCAGGGTCGGTACCAGACGTGTGCTCAGCTGACGGCCCACCTCGGTGCGCAGCATCCCCGTCGCCGAGGTGAGTGCCGCGCCGCTCGCGAGGCGCTCCTCTTCCGTGCCCAGGACCGTGTAGAACACCGAGGCGTGCTGGAGGTCACCCGAGACGCGCACATCCGTGATCGTGACGAAGCCGAGGCGCGGATCGCGCAGTCCCTTCTCGAGACGCTCTGCCAGGATCACGCGGATGCGGTCCGCGAGGCGTGCCTGTCTTTCACCAGCCATTGTCTTCTCCCTCTGAGAAAAGCCTACGGGCGTCCTCGCCTCTCCTGACTCGCGAGCCAGGAGAGGCGAAGGACGCCCAGAGGCTGTCGTATCCGATCAGCCGCGAGGCTTCTCGACCAGCTCGGTGGTCTCGATCTCGTCGCCGATCTGGATGTCGTTGTACTTGCCGAGGCCGATACCGGCTTCGTAGTCCGTGCGGACCTCGGTGACATCGTCCTTGAACCGGCGCAGCGACTCGATGGCGAGTCCGTCGGCGAGCACCACACCGTCGCGGATGACGCGGGCCTTGGCGTTCCGCGTGATCGTTCCCGACCGCACGATGACACCGGCGATGTTGCCGAACTTCGAGGAGCGGAACACCTCGCGGATCTCGGCGACACCCGACTGGACCTCTTCGTACTCCGGCTTGAGCATGCCCTTGAGCGAGCTCTCGATCTCGTCGATCGCGTTGTAGATGACCGAGTAGAAGCGGATGTCCACGCCTTCACGCTGGGCGCGCTCGCGCGCCTTCGTGTCGGGGCGGACGTTGAAGCCCACGATGATCGCGTTGTCGATCGTCGCGAGGTTGACGTCGGACTCGGTGATCGCACCCACACCGCGGTGGATGATGCGCAGCTGCACCGACTCGTCGACCTCGATCTTGAGCAGTGACTCCTCCAGCGCCTCGACGGCACCGGACACGTCGCCCTTGATGATGAGGTTGAGCGATTCGACCTTGCCCTCTTCGAGAGCGCGGGTGAAGTCCTCGAGCGAGATCCGCTTGCGGGCCTTGGCCAGCTGCGCATTGCGCTCGACCGCTTCACGCTTCTCGGCGATCTGGCGGGCCATCCGGTCCTCTTCGGTGACGATGAACACGTCACCGGCGCGGGGCACGGAGTTCAGACCCTGCACCTGCACGGGGCGCGACGGGTAGGCCTCGAGAACGGCGTCGCCGTTTTCGTCGGCCATGGCACGCACGCGGCCGTAGGCGGTGCCTGCGACGATCGCGTCACCGACACGGAGCGTTCCGGACTGGATCAGCACTGTGGCGACCGCACCGCGGCCCTTGTCGAGCTTCGCCTCGATGGCGACACCACGAGCGGCCTTGTTCGGGTTGGCTGTGAGGTCGAGACCCGCGTCTGCGGTGAGCAGCACGGCGTCCAGGAGGTCCTGGATGCCGGTGCCGGCACGAGCCGAGACATCGACGAACATGACGTCCCCGCCGTACTCCTCGGCGACCAGACCATACTCGGTGAGCTGCTGACGCACCTTGGCCGGGTTGGCTTCGGGCTTGTCGACCTTGTTCACCGCGACCACGATCGGCACGTTCGCCGCCTGGGCGTGGTTCAGCGCCTCGACCGTCTGCGGCATGATGCCGTCGTCGGCCGCGACCACGAGGATCGCCAGGTCCGTGACCTGCGCACCACGAGCACGCATGGCGGTGAACGCCTCGTGACCCGGGGTGTCGATGAAGGTGATGGCACGCTCGATGCCTTCGTGCTCGGTCCAGACCTGGTACGCACCGATGTGCTGGGTGATGCCGCCGGCCTCGCCCTCGATGACGTTGGTCTGGCGGATCGCGTCGAGCAGTCGCGTCTTACCGTGGTCGACGTGACCCATGACCGTGACGACCGGAGGACGGATCTCGAGGTCGTCGTCGCTCTCGTTCTCCAGCTCGGCCTCGAGGTCCAGGCCGAAGCCCTCGAGGAGCTCTTTGTCCTCGTCCTCGGGCGAGACCATCTGCACCTTGTAGCCGAGCTCGGCACCGAGGACCTCGAAGGTCGCCTCATCCAGCGACTCGGTGGCCGTGGCCATCTCGCCGAGGTTGAAGAGGATGGTGACGAGGGTTCCGGGCTGCACCGTGTAACCGGTCAGCGTCTCGATCTTGTCTGCGAAGTCCGAGATCGACGCGCCGCGGCGCATGCGGATGATCTCCCCGTTGCCACGGGTGACGTTGACGCCGCCGACGACCGGAGCGCTCCGCATCTCGAACTCTTGCCGCTTGGCCCGACGCGACTTGCGCTGCTTGCTCTTGCCGCCGCCCTTGCCGAAGGCGCCTGCGGTGCCGCCGCCGGGTCCACGACCACGACCGCCGCCACCACCGGGACGACCGGCGAAACCGCCGCCGGGACGTGCACCGGGACCGCCGCCGGGAGCGCCTGCACCACCGGGACGACCGGGGCCGCCGGGACGCTGCTGGAACGGAGCACCGGGGCGACCGCCCTGACCGCCGCGCGGAGCTCCGGGACGGGGAGCACCCGGACGCGGAGCACCCGGACGCGGAGCGCCGGGACGCGGCGCCTGCGGGCGCGGGATGTTACCGGGAGTGGGACGCTGACCCATGCCCTGCGCCGAGGCGAAGGGGTTGTTGCCGGGACGCGGACCTGCGGGGCGCTGACCCATCCCCTGCGAGGAGGAGAACGGGTTGTTGCCGGGGCGGGGAGCGCCGGGCTTCGGCGCCGCGTTGTCTGCGGGCTTGGGCGCTGCGGGACCGGGCTTGGCTGCCGCTGCGGGGGGGGGGGCCGCCCT
>NZ_JBJDRH010000019.1:0-19133 GCF_044987465.1 Microbacterium sp. ZW T6_19
GGGGTCCGCTCGTCGCGGGTGCGGTGGCGACGGCATCCGTCCCCGGCGTCGGCCTCGCGGTCGTCGCCGCCCTCACGCTCGGCGCCGGCGGTCTGGCCCTCATCGGGCTGCGCGAGCGCACGATCGCGGCGGACTAGTCGATCCAGATCACCAGGCCGTTCAGGTCGCTCAGCACCGCCGCGACCCCGGCCCGCACCGCGTCACCCGTGCGCTCGGGGGTGAAGGTCGCCGGATCGTAGTCGGACGCCGACCCCAGCCCCTCGCCGCGGAACGACGCCCCCGTCCAGTCCACCGCCGTGACGTTCTCGGTCGGCTCCGCGATCTCGGCGCCGATCACAAGGAAGCTGCGGTCGAGATGGTTCGCCGACACGATCGCGAGCGGGTCGATCAGGTGCTCGCCCGCGACGATGACGAGGTCGGGATTGCGCTCCATCGCGTCGACGATCCCGGGGATCGGGTCGTGTTCGTCGGCGGTGACGGTGCGGAGGTCGACGGAGGTCGCCGTCGCCCAGTCGCGCACCGACCGGGCGATCGTCTGCGTCTCGGCATCCGCACCCGCCGTCAGCAGCACGACCCGGTAGCCGGGCGCCGGGCTGACACCGTCCCATGACCCCGCCGCCGGTTCGATCGTGGCCTCTGGCGAAGGGCGCACCTCCGGTACGAACCCCGGCGCCGCCGAGCCGACGGCTGCGGGCGCCGATCGCGGTTCGTCCCAGCCGGCGGACGCGCAGCCGGTGAGAGCGAACGCGAAGGCGACCACGGATGCCGTGGCGAGGGCGGAGCGGGCACGCATGTCATCCACTCTGCGGCACCGCCGGCGTGTGCCTGCGCCGATCGCGCCGTCGTTCCCCGCCTGTTCCCCCGGGCGTCTCCTGTCGTTCACGCCGGCGGGACAACCTGCTCCAGGTCCGCCCGAAGGACCGCGACCCGCAGGAGAACAGATGAGACGCATCGCCCCGACCGCCGCAGTGATCGGCCTCGTCGCCGCCGCCGGAATCCTCACGATCGCCGCGCCCGCCGCCGCTCACGGCTTCACCTCGGTCGTCTACGCCGACGTCACCGCGCAGGGCGGCACGGTCGTGTCCGAGTTGAGGCTCGAGTACGACCTGCTGATCGTGTCGGCCGCGGATGCAGAAGACGACGACTCTCTGTTCGACGACGGCACCTACGCGTTCGAGGCGCAGGACGCGCAGTTGCAGGTGCAGGCGCTCGAGGATCACATCGACTCGGTCGCGGCCTATGTCACGGCGGGCTTCACCGCCGCGGTCGGCGGCGAGGTCTGCCCTGCCCGCCTCGACGACGAGCTCGAGATGACTCTCGCCGAAGGGGTGCCGTACGTGCGGCTGACCGTGGCGAGCGACTGCGCGCCCACCAACGACGGCCACGTGATCACGAGCACCCTGTTCGGCGATGACGAGGGATACGTGCGCGACACCAAGGCGGTCGTCACCTACGACCTCGACCTGCAGCACGGCAGCGCGGCGCTCGACGCGCAGCATCCGTCCTTCGACACAGAGCAGTCCGGGTGGGAGCGCTTCTGGTCGTTCTTCGCGCTCGGCGCCGAGCACCTGCTCACCGGCATCGATCACATCCTCTTCCTGCTCGCGCTGATCGTCGGCTCGAGGAGGCTGCGCGAGATCGTGCTGGCGGCGACTTCGTTCACGATCGCGCACTCGGTGACGTTCATCCTCGCCGCCGTCGGCGTCGTCTCGGTGCCCGCGGTCGTCGTGGAGCCCATCATCGCTCTCTCGATCGCCGTGGTCGCGGCCTGGTACCTGCTGCGTCTGGGGCGCAAGCGCGAGCACGTGGACGATCTCGAACGGCGCAGCGGGCCGCTCGGCCTCGACCGCTCCGGGGGGCTGCGGCTGGCTGTCGTCTTCGTGTTCGGCCTCGTGCACGGGCTCGGCTTCGCCGCCGCGCTCGGCATCGACCAGCCGTGGTCGTGGACGCTGCTGTGGTCTCTGCTCGTGTTCAACCTCGGCATCGAGGCGGTGCAGATCGGGATCATCCTCGCCGTGTTCCCCCTGCTCGTACTGCTGCGCCGGAAGGCGCCGAAGACCGGCATGTGGGTCGCCGGCATCGTGGCGGCGGGTGTGACCGCGGCGGGTCTGTACTGGTTCGTGGAGCGTCTGCTCGGCGCCTGACGGCAGCGAGAACTGTGCGAGCGGATGCCGTTCGCCCACGCATCGCCTGCCAGGCACCCGGCATTCACCTTCCGGCCACACGGCGGGCGAAGTCTGAGCGAGTGGTCCGCGTGCGCGCGGGCCGCCATCCCCCCATCGATCAGAGAACGGATACTCCATGTCCTCCCTCACCGCATCCGCTCACCGGCGACCAGCGCGTCGTTCCAGTGCGTGGATCGCCGCCGCAGCCGTCGGCGCGACGCTGGTCCTCAGCGGTCTCGTCGCGGCCCCCGCGACGGCAGCGTCCACCGCGCAGTACACCGGGATCGTCCTCGGCGTCGGCGCGAACGAATCGCAGCGCATCGTCACCTGGTACAGCACCGCCGACGAGGAGCAGCTCGTGCAGCTGGCCCCGACGGCATCCGTCGTGAACGGCGAGTTCCCCGCCACCGCGAAGACCTTCACTGCCACCGGAACGGCGAACATCACCTCGGTCGGCGGCGTCAACCGCCACACCACCCTCACCGGCCTCGAAGAGAACACGGCGTACACCTACCGTGTCGGATCCGAGGGCAACTGGTCGACGGCCTACTCCTTCTCCACCCAGTCGTTCGACGGCGACTTCGACTTCCTGTTCTTCGGCGACCCGCAGATCGGCGCCTCCGGCAACGTCGCGAACGACGGCGCGGGGTGGTCGGACACGCTCGACGTCGCCCTGGGGGCGAACCCGACCGCCGAACTGCTCGTCTCCGGCGGCGACCAGGTCGAGACGGCCAACACCGAGACGCAGTGGGACGCTTTCCTCGCCTCGGACAAGCTGCGCCAGTACCCGTGGGTCGCGACCATCGGAAACCACGACGTGGGCGGCAAGGCCTACGAGCAGCACCTGTACACGCCCAACACCGACCGCAGCGCGAAGTACTACGCGAACGGCGACCCGGCGTCGAACACCTCGGGTGGCGACTACTGGTTCATCTACAAGGACGTGCTGTTCATCGACCTGAACAGCAACAGCTACAAGACCACCGACGGCACGAACGGCGACGCGGCGCACGTCGCCTACGTGACCGACGTGATCAACCAGCACGGCGCAGAGGCGAAGCACACCGTGCTCGTCTACCACCACGCGATCTACTCGGCCGCGTCTCACGCGAAGGACGCCGACAACAAGGTCCGCCGCGTCGACTTCCCGACCGTGTTCTCGAACCTGGGCGTCGACCTCGTGCTGCAGGGCCACGATCACGTCTACACCCGCAGCTACGAGATCAAGAACGGCGAGAAGGCGAACCCCGACGAACAGCCCGGACAGGACGAGATCTTCGTCGGCCCCGGCGGCGTCGTCTACATGACCGCCAACTCGGCATCCGGATCGAAGTACTACAACATCACCGCTCCGGACGCGTCCGGCACGAGCGGCGCCGGGAACGGAGCCGACCCTCTGAACCCGTCGAGCTACTGGTACAACTCGGTGCAGAGCCAGGAGAAGACCCGCTCCTACGTGCAGGTCAAGGTCCGAGACGACAAGCTCATCGTCGAAGACATCCGCAGCGAGGCCTCGGGCTCCAACCCGGTGCTGTCGGTGGTCGACTCGGTCACTATCAACGCGAATCACGGAGACGGCCAGGACATCCAGGTCGACGTCCCCGAGAGCGCACCCGGAGAGTTCGGCTGGACGATCGACGGCACCAATCGCCTCGTCGACCTCGGCACGGCCGTCGAGAAGGACAACACGTACTTCACCGCCTCGGGCGAGATCAACCCGATCACCGTCACCGACACGCGCAAGACGCACTCGGGCTGGTCGATCTCGGCATCCGTCGGCGACTTCACCGACGGCGCCAAGGTCCTCTCGGGCAAGTATCTCGGCTGGACCCCGTCTGTGAAGGAGGAGGGTGCGGGCACGATCGCCGGCGCCCCGATCGCCTCGGGCTACACCAGCGGAACCGGTCTGTCGGAGTCGCGCGCCCTCGCCGGCGCGTGGAACGGGCACGAACTCGGCGCATCCAAGGTCGGCGCAGGGCTCGAGCTGACATTCCCGAACACGACGGAGAAGGGCGCGTACCGCGCGACCCTGACCCTCACCGCGCTCGCCGGCTGAGACCGGCGGACGCATCCGGATGCCGTGAGGCGGGCACGCTCGCCTCACGGCATCCGCTTCCACCTCCCGAGAGACGAACACTCATGAACATCCCCTCCCTCGCCCGCCGTGCGGGCGTCACTGCGGCTCTTCTCGCGCTGGCCGCCCTGTTCGCCGCGCCCGCGGCGAATGCCGCGGTCGACGACGTCACCTGGACGGTCCGCACCGAATCGAACAGCTTCGGCGCCGATCGCGCGGGCTACGAGTACACGCTCAGCCCCGGCGAGACGATCACCGACGGCATCGTCGTGACGAACCGGGGTGCCGAACCGCTCGACCTGGGCGTGTACGCGGCCGACGGCTTCACGACCGAGGACGGCGGGTTCGATCTGCTGCCCGCAGGCGAGAAGTCGGCGAAGCTCGGCACCTGGGTCACGGTCGACGGCGGGGGAGTGGTCTCCGTCGCCCCGGGGGCGTCGGCCATGGTGCCGTTCACGATCGCGGTTCCGGCGAACGCCACGCCCGGCGACTACGGCGCGGGAATCGTGACCTCTCTCGCGACCGCCGACCAGAACGCCGAGGGTGTCACGGTCGATCGGCGTCTCGGCATCCGCATGGGCGTGCGCGTCGACGGAGAGCTCGCTCCCGCTCTCGCGGTCGACGACGTGAGCGTCGACTGGGGCGGCGGCCTCAATCCGTTCTCAGGCGATGTCGACGTCGCCTTCACGCTCAAGAACACCGGCAACACGACGATCGGCTCGGTCGCCGGAGTCACCCTGGCGGGGCCCTTCGGCCTGCTGGCGACCGATGCCACCGACGTCGGCGATGCTCCCGAACTGCTCCCCGGTGAGACCTGGACGCAGAAGGTCACGGTGCCCGGATTCGCCGCTCTCGTCCTCTTGACGGCGACCGCGACCGTGATTCCGGCGTCCACGGACGCCGCGGGCACGACGGCCTCGCTTGCTCCCGTCGTCGCGAGCGGCACGGGGTGGGCTGTGCCGTGGCTGTTGCTCGCGCTGATCCTCCTCGTGGTCGCGGCGATCGTCTTCGTGCCGCGGATGCTGCGCGCAAGAGCCGCTACGCGGCAGGCGCGTGAGGACGCCCGGGTCGAGGAGGCGGTGGCGGCGGCGCTCGCGAAGTAGCGCACTCGCCGCTCGCTCGGGAGGAGTTCTCGCCTTCGGGCGGAGGAATCCGCGTCGAGTCTCCTCCCGAGCACGAGGTCTCCTCCCGAACGCGCAACAACCCCTTGACGGCAGTACTTGTTTTTTGCAAGCATGACTCCAACGGGCGCCGCAACCCGCGGGCCTTCGACAAGGGAGTCATCATGACCAAGGTCTTCGTCAACCTGCCCACCTCCGACCTCGAGCGCAGCAAGGCGTTCTACACGGCCATCGGATGCGAGATCAATCCGCTGTTCACCGACGAGAACGCCGCGTGCGTCGTGTGGAGCGACGACATCTACTTCATGGTGCTGAAGCCGGAGTTCTTCGCGACCTTCACCGACAAGCCGATCGCCGACCCGAACCAGGTCGTGCAGGTCTCGGTGTCGTTCACGCAGGACTCTCGTGAAGACGTCGACGCGATCGTCGAGAAGGCACTCGCCGCGGGCGGCAGCGAGCCCAAGCCCGCGCAGGACTACGGCTTCATGTACTCGCGCGACATCGACGACCCCGACGGCAACTCGCTCGGCTTCCTCTACATGACCCCCGAGGCTGCGGAGAACGGCCCCGAGCACGTCGCCGAATCGGCCTGAGGTGGCTGCGCGCAGCTACGGCCAGTACTGCGGGGTGACCACAGCCGTCGAGCTGGTCGGGGAGCGGTGGGCGATGCTCATCGTGCGCGATCTGCTCGTCGGCCCCCGCCGCTACACCGACCTGAAGCTGGGCCTGCCGCGCATTCCGACCAACATCCTCTCGACACGGCTCAAAGAGCTGCAGGAGGGCGGGGTCGTCCGACGGGTCCCGCTGCACAACTGCGGACTCGTCTACGAGCTCACCGACTACGGTCGTGCGCTCGAGCCGATCATCCTCGCTCTCGGTCGGTGGGGTTTCCAGACGATGGGCGACCCCGACGAGGGCGATGTCGTCACGCCCGATTCCCTGACGATGGCGCTGCGAACGGCGTTCCAGGCGGATGCCGCCGCGGACGCCGAGTACGAGCTGCACGTAGGTGACGTGGCGCTGCGCGCCTCGGTGCGCGCAGGCTCGCTGTCGGTGGCGCGGTTAGCTCCACCGGCGCCGCCGGTCGGCGGCCGGCTCCCCGAAGGAGAAGCGGATGCCGTCATCGTGGCCGGCCCCGGCATCCGCCGTCTGATCGCGGGGGAGCTCACCCCTGCCGAAGCCGTCGAGCAGGACGTTCTCGCCGTGGTGCGCGGCGATGTCTCGTGGCTCGACTCCTTCGCCCGCAGTTTTCACATCGCACCGCTCGCCGAACTCACGAAGGAGACAGCATCATGACCGGACGCATCATCATCGACCTGTTCACCACTCTCGACGGCGTCGCGCAGGCCCCCGGCGGGCCCGAGGAGGACACCAGCGGAGGCTTCCCATACGGCGGCTGGCAGGCGGGCTATCCGAGCGAGGCGGTCATGCGCAGCGTGACCGCGGGTATGGACACCCTCGACGCCCTGCTGCTCGGTCGCCGAACCTACGACATCTTCGCCGGGTACTGGCCGCAGCACACCACCGGGCCCGAGGGGTTCATCGGGCAGCTGTTCGATCGGGTGCCGAAGTACGTCGCGTCGAGGGACGCCGGGATCGAGCTCGGCTGGCAGGGCAGCTCGCGCGTCGGCGACGACCTGGCATCAGAGATCGCCGAGCTGCGCGAGAAGCACCAGGATGTGCACGTGATCGGCAGCGTCGACTTCGTGCAGACTCTGCTCGCCGAGCAGCTCTACGACGAGTTGCAGCTGTGGGTGTACCCGGTGGTGCTCGGTCAGGGCCGCAAGGTCTTTCCCGACGGAGCGGCTCCGGCGAGCATGAGGCTGTTGCAGGCTGAATCAGGTGACGGCGGCACACTGCTGCTGCGGTACGCGCCGGTGTCTGGAGAGGTGCGCACCGGGACGATGTAGGGCGGGTCGGTCCCGGTCGATCTTCCAGAATATTTCCCGAGGATCGACTATTCCCTTCCTGTGTATTTCCCAATAGATTCGGACAGCACGTTGCCGCACGGTCGGCGGGTGGATTGCTGATCTGCGCTCCGGCGCCACGAGTCCTGAGGGGGACCCGGCCATGCTGTCACGACGGACCAAGAAGAGCGCGCTGCTGAAGATGCTGCTCGCCGGAGCGGCTTCTGCGGCCCTGGCACTGACGGGAGCGGTGTCGGCCGCAGCCGAAGACGCTCCCACCGCGACGATCACGGGGCAGGTCACACGGGAAGACGGCGGAGCGCCGGTGGAGAACGTCGGCGTGTTCGTCACGCCCACCGCCGGCGGGTTCTCCTACAACGGGTACACGGATGCGACCGGCGCCTACAGCGTGGTGGGGTTGCCGGCGGGGGAGTACGTGGTGCACTTCTCGCCGCTGCCGCCGTCCGGTCTGGACGACGAGTTCTGGGATGACGCGGCAGACTGGTTCAGCGCGGACCGGATCCAGGCCGTGGGGGGCGAGACGATCGCAGACATCGATGCCACGCTCTCGGCTCCTCCTGTTCCCGGCTCGATCTCCGGGGCCGTCGTCCGAGAGGATGACGGAGCCCCAGTCGCCGGTGCCACGGTCAGCGCGAGCGCAACCGGCGGAAGCTGGGGTTGGGGATCGACGACGACTGGAGCAGACGGGTCTTACACGCTGTCAAACCTGCAGCCCGGCGATTACATCCTGACGTTCCAGGCAGACGGAACCGACCTGGTCACGGAATACTGGGATGACGCTGTCTCGTGGAGCGCGGCGACCCCGGTGGCGTTGAGCTCCGGCGGTGCGGTCGCGAGCATCGATGCGGAACTCGCCGCGGGCGGCGCAGTCGCCGGCACTGTCGTGCGTACGGCTGACGGTTCTCCGATCGCCAGTGCCACAGTGTCGGCCCTCGATGAGCACGGAGAGATCAGGCGTCAGACGCAATCCGGCGCAGACGGCGCCTATCGCCTCGACGGACTCGCGGACGGTTCCTACGCGATCCAGTTCTCGGGCGGCTTCGACGCTTCGCTGGCCGTGGAGTTCTGGCAGAACGCCCGTACGCAGTCGGCAGCCACGCCTGTCACGACGACCGCAGGGCAGACCGTATCCGCGATCGACGCGTCGTTGGAGAGTCTCGGACACGTCTCAGGTACGGTGACCAAGGCATCCGACGGTACGCCTGTGCTTGGTGCGAGCATCATGGCTCTGGATGTCGTCAGCGGCGCGTATGCGGGCTCGGGCTGGAGTCAGATGGACGGCACCTTCGACCTGGCCCTCGCCCCGGGCACTTACAACCTGAAGTTCTCCACGATGGACCGCGGGCTTCTCGAAGAGTACTGGGATGACGCCCTTGCGGTCGAAGATGCCACCCCCGTCACCGTGACGGCATCGGGGCTCGTCAATGGCCTGAACGTGCAGCTCGATGCCGCCGCACTGATCACGGGAACCGTGGACTTGGTCAGCGACGAGAACCGAGAGGTCATCGTCGAGGCATACGAAGGTGCGACCCGCGTCGGCTCTGCTCACGCGAATCTGGAGGACGGCAGCTATCAGCTGTATGTGCCCGCGGGTACCTACACTCTGAAGGCCACCGCGATCTTCTACAACGGCAGCACCACGTTCGTGAAGCCGCAGTGGTCGGGCGGTGCTAAGAAGCAGAAGAAGGCGACTCCGATCACCGTGGCCGTCAATGCGCCCGTGGGAGGCATCGACTTCACCCTGGTTGCGAAAGACCGGGGAGTAGAGACCGGGAATTCGGCTTAAGAGCAGAACGTGGGCAGAGGCAAGAAGAGAACTTCCCCAATAAGCGCCACCGAGCTGATGGCCCAATTGGAGAAGGATGAGGAGTTTCAGAGGAAACGCAAAATCCGCGAGGAGGCGTTGAGCGCCCGCGCGGCGGAACTGACGGCGGCCGAGCAACCTATAGTCCGCGACCTTCGCGCATCGGGAGTAGCCGTTGACTCGGTGTGGGACCTCGTGGGTGCCGCTACGCCGTATCCAGATGCGCTGCCGGTCTTGATGCATCACCTTGAGGTTGGTGGATACCCAGACCGAGTGGCGGAGAGTCTCGGTAGGGCGCTTGCAGTGAAGCCGTCCATCATTTTCTGGAGTCGATTGGAGAAGCTCTATCTATCATCCCGCAGCCGGGGCGAGAGGGAGGGTGCAGCAATTGCATTGGCCGCGGTCGCAGGTCCGGAGCAAACTGATAACCTCATTGCGTTCTTGCGGACCCCGGAGTTGGCGGAAACGCGCATCTACTTTGTATCTCCCCTACTGCGTATCGGGGGGCAGACCGGCCGCAAGTTTGTTGAGAGCATTGCGGAGGATCCGGTACTTGGCAAGGAAGCAACGCTGCGATTGTCCCGCAAGAGAAGATGATTCCCTTTTGTCAATCCGGCTCGGCCTCCATCTCCGTCGAACTCGGATGTTCTTTGGGAAGAGGCATGCGACCATGATGCCGAAGCTGCCTAGGAAGTAGCGATGACTCACGCTTCGGACCATAACGTGAAGGGCCTGGTCGAGCACTTCGAACGCACTCTGGGACCAATTGAGTACGGGTGGTCGGTCGACCCGGATGGCGCGAAGATGCCTTTCCAGATCGTCCGCTTCACGCGTGGTTCGGGCCCCGAATCTGTCAGCTATTCGACTCTCGGGCTAAGCCGGAAGGCACTTCCCTCGCCCAATTCGCAGCAGCTCATCCGGCATGAGCTGCTGATGTTGGCGCCCGAGTTCCTCACGCCAGACCACATCGCGTCGGTACTGCACCAAGTCGGTGAGATGGTGATCGGGAGGGGGCGTGCGCTACTGCGCGGCGATGTGATCGGACCCGCTGGCGCATTAGTTTCCGGGGCGACCGTGACTGCCTTGTATGTGACAGCGCCGATGTATTTTCCCGAGGATTTTGCTGTGTTTGATGCAGGCGGGCACGGCGCGGTGGTCATCGCTTGGTTGGTGCCGATCACCGACGGCGAAGCGGACTACGTGTCGAGCCACGGCTGGGATGCCTTCGAAGACAAACTGGTCGAACAGGACCCCGATGTGGTCGACTTCCACCGCTCAGCGATGACGCTGTAGGGACCTATGTCATCCCCAACCAGCGGGCGACAGCGGTATCGCCTGCTGGGGAGCGAACGGCCAGAATGCGGAGGAATCGTGAACGAGGTTCGAGTGCGGTCTGTGCCTTTCGCGCAGGCAACGGCGTGGTCGCAGGCGTCGCTGGAGGCAGGGTCCGCGTTGGCGGGATTCATCAGGCAGCGGCTGTCGACGCCCGCGGCGGCGTTCGTCTTGCTGCCCGATGATGGCTCCGCGCTCGAAGTGGATGACAACTCACGTGCCATTGATCCGCATGATGCGGACCAGGTTCTCAACGAGTACTTCCAGTACCTGTCGTCGATGGGGACCGGCATCCTCATGGTCGAAGACGACACCGCCCGCGAGGGCGATCCAGGGCTCGCTGACGCTGTAGTTCTGGAGGGGCGAGTGCTTCGCTGGAAAGACCTGCATACGGACGCTTCGCAGCTGACGCAGCTGATCCGGCGAGGCGCGTCGGGGTACCCGTTGAATGCGTTCGTGTGCCATGACGGCGCGAGAGCGGTCTTCCAGCAGGCGGGAGATTCCTTGAGCAGCGATGATGCCTCTGCCTTGGCCCAATCTGCCCATGCCGTGATCCACTCCGTCTACGACGCCGAGAGTTTCCTTGTCATCGAACTCAACGCTTTCGCGTGAGGTGGACCGGCAACCGCCCGAACTATGGAGGCAGGCAAATGACGACGAAGTTCGCCGGATCCGGGACGAAACAGAGCGCCGAGACGAGGCTCTATTCGCCAGTCGCAACTGATGCGTTTGCGGTGTTCAATGCGCCGGTTCCCTAAGGGTTTGGGCCGGAACTCCCCGCCCAAAGGCTTCCGCGGTATACGCGAAGATGAGTCGCGCTTGCTCCTGCGCTTCGTCGCGAGGGACTTCCCGGGGAACGCCGAACTCCACGACCAGCTCCGGAGCGTCACAGTCGCGGATATCGACGCCGACGGCAGTCTCCGGCTCTCGACGCGAGGGGCCGCTCGCGCTGACGTGCCTCGACGGATACCCGTCGAGGCGAGTTACCTAGATCGAGACGGTGTGCGGGTCCACCTCCTCTTGCACGTCGTCGACGGCTATCTTGACGAGTTCGAGGTCTTTCGCGAGGATTCGAAGCCGGTGATCAACAGGCCGGTCGACCAGACCGACCTGGAGTTCGAGTAGCCGTCAACCCAGCATCCGCTCGATGACGCGCGCCACGCCGTCGTCGTCGTTCGACGCGGCGACCTCGTCGGCCGCGTCGCGCACGACGTCTTCGGCTTCGGCCATCGCGACCCCGTGGCCGGCCCAGCGCAGCATCTCGACATCGTTCAGCGCATCGCCGAAGGCGACGACGTCGGACTGTGAGACGTCGAGGTGCTCGCAGAGCCGGGCGAGGCCGGTGGCCTTGGTCACGCCCTCGGCCATCACCTCGACGAACGGGGCGCCAGACAGCGTGGCCTCGAAGCCGACCAGGCCGAGATCGCGCAGGGCCTCGAAGAGGACACCGGGCGAGAGCTCGGGATGCCGGATCACGAGCTTGAGAGTCGGCGCCGCCAGCACCTGATCGAGCGGCACTCCGCCCATGGTCTGCGGGTGGCGCTTGTGGTCGGAGTAGTCGGCGATCTCCGCGTATCCGTCCTCGGCGACGAAGGTCTCTCCGCCCTCGCGCACGCTCGCGAAGAGCAGGCCCGGGATGCTGGCGCGCAGCGCCTGGGCCAGCGTGCGGATCGTCTCGGGCGGCAGCTCTTCGGCGAAGAGCATCCGCCCGTCAACGAGATTCGTCGCGTACGCGCCGTTGCCGCACAGCGCCCAGCCGTCGAAGCCCGCCTCGGCGGCGATCGCGCGCAGGCCGATCGGCTGGCGGGCGGTCACGGGCACGACATGGATGCCGCGAGCTCTGGCTGCATCGAGCGCCCGGCGCGTGCGCGGAGTCACCATACCGGTGGAGTCGAGGAGCGTTCCATCGAGGTCGGTCGCGATCAGGCGGAGAGTCATGGGAGGGTCACTGCGTTTCGTCTCGTCGCTTCGCTCCTCGCTCAACGACCGGGGAGGGACTGCCTTCGTCTCTGCGTTTCGTCTCGCTTCGCTCGCTCAACGACCGGTGAGGGGCAGATCAGGAGAAGATCATCGGCAGGTCGTCGTCTTCTTCGGAACTGCCGAAGTCGAGGTCGACGACAACCGGCACGTGGTCGCTGGGCTGCTCGCCCTTGCGCTCGTTCCGGTGGATCGAGGCGCCCGTCACAGCATCCGCCAGGGTCTTCGAGCCCAGGACGAAGTCGATGCGGATTCCCTCGTTGCGGGGGAACTTCAGACGCTGGTAGTCCCAGTAGGTGTACCCGTCGGGGAGCAGCGGGCGCACGACGTCGCTGACGCCGGCATCCGCCAGCGCGAAGAAGGCGGCGCGCTCCTGCGGCGACACGTGCGTCGAGCGGCCGACGACGATGTCGGGGTCGCCGTTGTCGTCGTCGAACGGGATGATGTTGAAGTCGCCGACCAGCGCGAGCGGAAGCTCGGGGTTCGCAGAGAGCTCGGCGGCCGTGGACTTCTTCAGTTCTTCGAGCCAGTGCAGCTTGTAGGCGAGGTGCGGGTCGTCGAGCGAGCGGCCGTTGGGCACGTACAGGCTCCACACCCGCACGCCGTCGACCATCACGCCGAGCGCACGGGCTTCGAGCGGAGCATCCGGCCCCTCATGGCCCTTCGCGAAACCGGGCATGCCCGTGAACGAGGTCTGCACATCGGTTATCGGCAGCCGGCTCGCGATCGCGACGCCGTTCCACTGGTTCAGGCCGTGCACCTCGACGTGGTACCCGGCCTCTTCGAACGGCCCATACGGGAACTGCTCGGGCTTGCACTTGATCTCCTGCATCGCCAGCACGTCGATGTCTTCGCGAACGGCGAACTCGACGGTGCGGGTGACGCGGGTGCGGATGGAGTTGACGTTCCAGGTTGCCAAGCGCATGAGAACAGCCTAGTTGCGGGTATCGACATTCCCCGTCGCGCGGCCGGCCCGCTCGCGGTCATGCTTGCGCAGCGCCGAGAGGGAGGCGCTGCGGACAACGAGCCACTGGATGCCGAAGCCGATGAGAAGAGCCGGCAACCAGATCGGCAACCAGATCATGAAGGTGTCGAAGATGGTCTGGCCGTACTGGACCCCGTGCACAAGCATGGGGCCCAGAGTACAGCGGATGCCGGGGCCGGCCTCGCCGCGCCTCAGGAGGAGAACCGCGCCTCAGAAGGCGAACCGCGCCTCAGAAGGCGAGAATCCGGGGATTCGTCCTTCCGGAGCGCGGTTGTCCGTCGGAAGTGCTGCCGCGACTCAGACCCGAGCAGCCTGCTCGGCCTTCTTCTCCCGCCGAAGCCCGTGCAGCAGCGGCTCGGTGTAGCCGCTGGGCTGCGCCGCCCCCTCGACGATCAGGCGACGGGCGGCGGTGAACGCGATGCCCGGTTCTTCGCCCTCGGCGAAGGCCAGCGGCTCATAGTTGGGGTCGCCCGCGTTCTGTTCGTCGACGACCACGGCGAGACGACGCAGACTCTCATCGACCTGCTCGAGCGTGATGACGCCGTGCTGCAGCCAGTTGGCGAGCAGCTGGCTCGAGATGCGCAGCGTCGCGCGGTCCTCCATGAGGCCGACGCCGTTGATGTCGGGCACCTTCGAGACGCCGATGCCCTGGTCGATCCAGCGCACGACGTACCCGAGGATCGACTGCGCGTTGTTGTCGATCTCCTCCGCGACGATCTCGGGCGTGAGATCTCCCTCACCCGCCAGCGGCGGCACGAGCAGAGCGTCGAGCGCGCTGTCACCCACGGGCGCGAGCGTCGCGCGCACCGCGAACGGGTCGACCTGGTGGTAGTGCAGAGCGTGCAGGGTCGCGGCGGTCGGCGAGGGTACCCAGGCGGTGGATGCTCCCGACTGGGGGTGCGCGATCTTCTTCTGCAGCATGTCGTGCATGAGGTCGGGTTCGGCCCACATGCCCTTGCCGATCTGGGCGTGCCCGTCGAGGCCGGATGCCACGCCGATCGCGACGTTGCGGTCTTCGTACGCCTTCATGAACGGCTGCTGCTTGATCGCGGCCTTCGGCAGGAAGGGCCCCGCGTGCAGCGAGGTGTGGATCTCGTCTCCGGTGCGATCGAGGAAGCCCGTGTTGATGAACACGACCCGATCGGATGCGGCGGCGATCGCGGCGGCGAGGTTCGCCGAGGTGCGGCGCTCCTCGTCCATGATCCCGACCTTCATGGTGCGGGCGGGCAGTCCCAGCAGCTGCTCGACGCGGTCGAACAGCTCGGCCGCGAACGCGACCTCCTCAGGGCCGTGCATCTTGGGCTTGACGATGTACATCGAGCCGGTGCGCGAGTTGCGCCCGGCGTTCGGACCCTCAAGCTCGGGAAGCGTGCCGAGAGCCGTCATGATCGCGTCGAGGATGCCCTCGAAGATCGGCTCGCCGTCGCGGTCGAGCACGGCGTCGGTGCGCATGAGGTGGCCGACGTTGCGGACGAAGAGGAGGGCGCGCCCCGGGAGCGTGACCTCCGAACCGTCGGCCCGGTTGTACGTGCGGTCGGCGGCGAGGGTGCGCGTGAACGTGCGGCCGCCCTTGGTGACGGTCTCGCTGAGGGTGCCGTCCATGAAGCCTCGCCAGTTGCGGTACCCGAGCGCCTTGTCGTCGCCGTCGACCGCGGCGACCGAGTCTTCGAGGTCGAGGATCGCGGTGACGGCGGATTCGAGGATGATGTCCTGCACGCCCGCGGCATCCGTCGTGCCGATCCGGCCGGCGCGGTCGATCACGATCTCGGCGTGCAGGCCGTTGTGGACGAGCAGCACGGCAGTGGGAGCATCCGCTTCTCCGGCGTACCCGACGAAGACCGAGGCGTCGCGCAGCCGGCGCTGGCCGCCCGCGGTGTCGACGACGAGGCCCTCCGCGTCGACCCGATAGGCGCTCGCGTCGCTGTGCGAGCCCTCGTCCAAGGGGGCGATCTCGTCGAGGAACTCCCGCCCCCAGGCGACCACCTCGGCAGCACGGGTGTAGTTGAACTCCGTGCCGGGGGCGAGCTCGCCCTCCTGGCTGATCGCGTCGGTGCCGTACAACGCGTCGTACAGCGAGCCCCAGCGGGCATTCGCAGCATTGATCGCGAAGCGGGCGTTGAGCAGCGGCACCACGAGCTGCGGACCCGCCATCGTCGCGAGCTCGGCGTCGACGTTCTCGGTCGTCACGGCGACCTGCTCCGGCTCGGGCACGAGATACCCGATCTCGGTCAGGAGGGCGCGGTAGGCGTCCTTGTCGGGAACCCCTGGGTGCGCACGGTGGAAGTCGTCGATGCGCTGCTGCAGTTCGTCGCGCCTGCGCAGCAGGGCCGCGTTGCGAGGCACCAGGTCGTGGATGAGCGCACTCGCCCCGGCCCAGAACGCGTCGGCGTCGCGACCTGCATCCGCAAGCGCGGACTCGGCGAACTCGGCGATGGGTTCGGCGACCGAGAGGTCGGCGCGGGAGAGATACGAGGTCATGATTCCAGTCCTTCTACTCGAGCGCCGAGGCGCTTCAGGGTCTCGAGCGCGATCTCGATGTCTTGGGCGGGGCTGCCGCCTGCGACTCCGAGGCCGCCGACGCAGGTCTCGCCGAAGAAGATCGGAACGCCCCCGTCGATCGTCGTGAGGGCGCCGCCGGTGCCCAGGGGCAGTGCGGTGGTGAGCACGTCGGGGATGAGACCGGTGCGGCGGCGGGTCGATGCGGAGGTGACGGCCTTGCGCTTGCTCGTCTCGGCACTGTGCGGCGTCGCACCGTCTGCCATGCCGTAGGCGATCAGTGTCATCGACGGGTCGGCGACCGAGACCACGGTCTTCACACCTGTGACCTCACCCACCTCCATGGCGATGGAGACGGCGCGGACGGCCGTTTCATAGGTGATCGCGACCGTCTGGCGATGGGTAGACATCGACGTCCCCTCCCTCTCCGTGGTATTCATCATGCGAATAATTGATTTCGCATGATGGAATGATACGACAGAAGAGGGGCGTTGTCCAGAATGCGACGCCGGCTCAGCGTTCCGTCGGGTCGGCCGTGCCGACGAGGATGCCGCGGGCGAGCGTGTGGAAGTGCCGGTGGAAGCCGAGCGTGCCCGGCGTCTCGTCTCTCGTGAGATCCAGAGCATCGACGTCGAGAGCGTCCAGGACGAAGAAATAGCGGTGCACGCCCGTGCCCACCGGAGGCGCGGCGCCGATGTAGCGCTGCAGTCGCGCCTCGTTGGGCATGACCTTGGCTCCCGCCGGAAGGCTGCCGACCGAGCCGTCGATCGCGTCGAGGCCGACCAGGTCCGCCGGCAGGTCGAACGCCGCCCAGTGCCAGAAACCGGATCCGGTCGGCGCGTCCGGGTCGAAGCACGAGATCGCCAGGCTCCTCGTGCCTGCCGGCGGGGCCGACCAGCGTAGCCGCGGCGTCAGGTCGGACCCTCCACGGTCAGAGGACCAGGCCGACAGCGGCAGGGCGCCGCCCGGTTCGAAGTCGGGGCTGGTCAGCTCGAGAGGGGCGACGGGGCGCAACTCGGCGAGGGCGGCGTACGGGTCGTACGAGAACACGGAAGCTCCTTCGGTCGGTCTCCCGGCCACGATAAGCGGATGCCGGCGGCGAATCCAGCATCCGCTGCTTCTACACTGGATTCCGTGACCGCACTCGACGCAGACCGCCAGTCCCTTCTCGACCTCATCAAGGACGAGGCGGTGTTCCACGGCGACTTCACGCTCTCCAGCGGCAAGAAGGCGACCTACTACGTCGACATGCGCAAGCTGACGCTCGACCACCGGGCGGCTCCCGCGATCGGCCGCATCATGCTCGACCTGATCGCCGACCTCGACGTCGTCGCCGTCGGCGGCCTCACGCTCGGCGCCGACCCGATCGCGAACTCGGTGCTGCACGCCTCCGTCGCATCAGGCACCCCGCTCGACGCCTTCGTCGTGCGCAAGGAGCCCAAGGACCACGGTCGCGGCCGCCAGATCGAGGGCGCCGACGTCAAGGGCAAGCGCGTCGTCGTGCTCGAGGACACCTCGACCACCGGCCAGTCCGCGCTCAAGGCGGTGGAGGCCCTGCGCAAGGAGGGCGCAGAGATCGTCGCCGTCGCCGTGATCGTCGACCGCAAGACCGGAGCGCAGGCCGCGGTCGAGGCCGAGGGTCTCGAGTGGCGCGCGGCCTTCGATCTCGACGACCTCGGGCTCGACCCGCAGTGAATCGCTTCGCCCTCGCCGTCGATGTCGGCGGCACCAAGATGGAGGCCGCGCTCGTAGCCGACGACGGCACCCTCGTGCGGGGAAGCCGCAGCCGTCGGGCGACGGGCCGGGATGCCACCCCCGCGTCGCTCGACGATGCGATCGCGACGGTGATCGCCCACGCCCTCTCCCGTCTCCCCGACGCCGCAGAGCTCGTCGGCGCCGGCATCGGCAGTGCCGGGCCGATCGACCGTAACGTCGGCCAGATCCTCCCGGTGAACATGCCTGCAGCCCGCGGCTACGGTCTCGCGGGTGCGGTGCGCACGGCCGCCTCCGGGCTTCTCGGCCGTGGGCTGCCCACGGTGTTCGGCCACGACGGCGGTGCGCTCGCGCTCGCCGAGTCCTGGCTCGGCGCCACGAAGGACGCCCGCTCCTCGCTCGCGATCGTCGTGTCGACCGGCGTCGGCGGCGGCTTCGTGGTGAACGGCGCGTACATCCCCGGCGCCTCGGGCAACGCCGGCCATCTCGGTCAGGTGCGTCGAGAGGGCGGGCTCACGCTCGAGGAGATCGCCTCGGGGCCGGCCAGTGCCGCCTGGGCGCAGCAGCAGGGCTGGTCGGGAGCGACCGGCGAGGACCTGGCGCGCGACTCGGCCGCAGGAGACGCGATCGCCCGTGCGGCGATCGAGCGTTCCGCACGGGCCGTCGGCGAGGCGCTGGCGGATGCAGCGACGCTCGTCGACCTCGACATGGTCGCGATCGGCGGAGGCTTCTCGCAGGTGTCCGCCGACTACATCGACCTCGTGCAGCAGGCTCTCACTGCGAGCGCCGCGCACGAGTACTCGCGGCGGACTCGCGTCGTGCGCTCCGGCCTCGGTGACGAGGGGCCCCTCATCGGCGCCGCAGCGTTCGTTCTGCGCTGACCCCGAGCGACCCGCGCACCGCGAGCACGGCCAGAAGCGGCACCGCGGCGCACAGCCCTGCCGACACGAGCAAGGTCGTGCTCGACGCGGGATCGCGGCCGATCAGCAGCACCAGTGCGGGCACGAAGGTGCCGCCGAGGGCCCCGCAGGCGACCAGCGCGCCGGTGACGGCGGCGCTCCGTGCGGCATCCAGGCGATCGAGCGCGAGCCCGACGATCAGGGCATAGCTCGGCGCAAGCAGGGCGACCGCCGCCGCGAGTGCGACGAGGGCTCCGATCGGAGCCGCCTCTAACAGGAGCCCTGCGGAGGCGATCAGCACAGCGGCTGCCGCCGTTCCGACGGCGAGGATCGCGACGGGCGGCACTCCTCGTCTTCGGAGCCCCGCGGCGCCGAACCGACCGAGCGCCATCAGCGTCCAGAACGCCGTCGTGCCGAGTGCCGCGGCCGAGGGGGAGAGAGACAGCGTGCGCTCGGGGATCACGGCCGACCAGCCGGAGAGGACGGTCTCGACCCCCACATAGAGGGGCAGCGCCACGGCGAACGGTGCCAGCACCACGAGACCCCCGAGGTCGCGGCGGGCGGGAGGGGCGGCATCCCGGCGGGCGGCTCGGCCGGTGGCGAGGATCACGATCGTCGCGAGCGGTACCGCAGCGAGTG
>NZ_JBJDRH010000020.1:0-13468 GCF_044987465.1 Microbacterium sp. ZW T6_19
GGAGCGGGTGGGGGAACGGAAGCCGGTGCGGGAACGGACGTCTCGGCCGGAGCGGCTTCCGCCAGGGACGAGTCCACGGCCTGCGACTGGGCCGACACGATGTCGGCGCGGTCGCGGAAACCCTCTGCCGTGACCTTGTCGAGAGCGACCTGCTTGCGGATCGCCGCGGCCTTCTCGTACAGCGTGGGCTCGCCGTACGAGGTGAGCACCTTCACGAGCACGGGCAGCAGCTCGATCATGAAGAACAGCGCGGCGATCAGCCAGTGCGCCCACAGGATCGTCGGTTCCTTCTCGCTGAGCCGGTTGAGCCCGCTGATCTGGCTGAGCAGACCGGTCGCACCCGCGTTGCCCTGGGCGACGGCATCCGCTCTCGCGTTGTACGCGGCGAGCGCCGCGTCGTAGGTCTTCTGCGCCGCGGGCAGCTGCGACTGGGCCTCCGTGCGGTTCTGCTTCTCGGACGTCGCCGTGTTCTCCTTGGCCGAGCTGCCAGCGGCCGCGAGCTCCTCGTTGGCGGTGCGCAGCTGTGCTGCGAGCGCGTCGTAGGTCTGCTGAGCCTCGGCGAGTTGAGCCTGAGCGGCGTCCGAGCTCGCGCCCTCGCCGTTCACTCCGGTGCAGCCGGGCACGGTGCCGGCGCCCTCACCTGTGAGCTCGCACTGGTAGAGCACCCTGGCCTGGTCGATCACGGCCTGCTGCGCGGTCATCTTCGCGGTGAGGTCGTCGACGGTCGACTGCGCGGCGGCCTGGCTCGCCGACGAAGAGTCGGTGCCGGCGACGATGCCGGTCGCGGCCTGGTTCTGGAGTTCGGCGAGATGCGCGGATGCCGCATCCAGCGCCTTCTTCTCGGGGCCCGTCTCGAGAGCGTCCTGATCGGACTGCGCCTGCGTGATGTTCGTGGACGCGACCTCTCGGGCGATGTCGTTGTGGAAGATCTGCAGCACGAGCGGCTCGGCCACCACGAAGCCGATGATCGCAGCCATGATCACGCGCGGGATCGCGAGCCCGATCAGCCGCCAGATGTTCTTCGTCGACGCCATGGTCGAGGTGAGGAAGCGATCGAGGTTGAAGATGATCAGCGCCCACACGATCGCGAGCGGTACAGCCAGCCAGATCAGGGCGCCCACGCCGGTCGTCAACGCGAACAGCATCGAGATCGCCGAGACCAGCGCGGTGCCTGCGAGCACGAAGAACATCTGGACGAAACGCGGGGTCTCGCCGGGAACGCGGTCGAGGATCTCGCCCTCGGCGCCGCCGAGGATCGCGAGGGTGCGCAGGCGAGATCCGGGGACGCGCGGCTTCTTGTCGCGCTTCGGACGTGGCGTCCGCTCCTTCTTCTCTCGGATGGTGGATGCCGGAGCCGGCTCCGCTTCGAGAGGGTCGATGACCTCGGTGGGGTGCGTCGCGGTGTCTGCTGCAGACTCGCTGCCGGACGGCTCGAACGCCCGCAGGAAGTCGAGGTCGTCGTCGGTCACAGAGCCCTGAGGGGCGTCGGTGTCGAACGAGATCCGCCCCTGGGAATCCATCCGGCCGGGGCGATGCGCGGAATAGGCCATCCTTCGAGGGTAGGGAACCACGCCTGTGCATCCCCCGGACGATCCCTGCGAGGCATTCACAGGTTCGGGGTGCGCGTTCGCATCCGCGATGCCAGTCTTGACCCATGAAGACCCTGCTGCTCGCCCGCCACGCGAAGTCGGACTGGGATGTGTTCGGCGCCGCCGATCATGACCGGACCCTGAACTCCCGCGGTCGTCGCGACGCGCCAGCGATGGCGCGGCGACTCATCGACGACGGCCTCCGCGTGGACCGCATCGTCTCGAGCAGCGCCGCCCGCGCGCGCAGCACGGCCGATGACTATGCCGCCGCATTCGGACTCGCCGTGGTCGAAGAGCCCCTGCTCTACGAAGCATCCTCTCGCGCTATCCTCGCGATCGCGGCGGCGCTGCCAGACGAGAGCGAGGTCGCGATGCTCGTCGGCCACAACCCAGGGATGAGCGACGCGGTGGGCGAGCTGACCGGCGCCTTCGAAGGCCTGCCGACCTGCGCCGTCGCCGAGTGCGCGGTCGACGTCGGCTCCTGGGCCGAGCTCATCGAAGGCACCGGCCGCCTGCTGCGCGTGCGCACGCCCCGCGACGACGAGTAGCGCTGCCCGACTCCGACATCGCGAGGTCCGGTGACGCGCGGCGGATTCGCCGAGCGCACGGCATCTCGCCGAGAGCACGGCTCACCGCCGCCGACCGCCCGTGCACTCGTCGACAGCACGGGAACTCGACGCCTGACGAGATCGCCCGAGGTCAGCCCGGCAGCATCCGCCGGATGCTCGCGTCGTATGCGGCGAGCGCGGCCTCCAGAGGGAAATGCCCGGCCGCGCACAGTGTCGCAAGGCCATGCATGAGCCCCCAGACCCCGAGGAAGTCCTCCGCGTCGGCGAGACCTGCGGCGGCGGATGCGGCACCCAGGAGGTTCTCGAGGTCGACGATGAGCGGCGCCATGACCTCACTCGGATCCCCCGGGATGCAGACCGTGGGGTCGTAGATCACGTCGAAGCTGTTCGGGCGCTCGACCGCGAAGCGCAGATACGCCGCTCCGCCTGCGATCAGAGCGCTGACGGGGTCGACGTCGGCCGCGGCCGTGCGCACCTCGGAGACGAGGTCGACCATGCTCCGCTCGGCGAGAACCTTGAGCAGCCCGCGCCGGTCGGCGAAGTGATGATAGGGCGCGTTGTGGCTGACATCGGCAGCGCGAGCCACTTCGCGCAGGCTGATCTCGTGAGCCGGCTTCTCCGCGAGCAACTGCATCGCGGCGGTCTCCAGCGCGTGCGCGAGGTCGCCGTGATGGTAGCCGGCGCGAGAACTTGACACGAGCAACATTGTCTCCTATCTTGACAGTGTCCAGCAAGTTGACACTGTCCAGATAGGAGACATCATGGCATCCGCACTCGTCATCGACGGCCACCCCGATGCACGTTCCCTCACCGCCGAGCTCGCTCGTCGCTATGCCGAGGCTCATGGCGACGCCCGTGTGCTCGCGCTGCGCGACCTCGAGTTCGATCCCTCGCTGCGCTTCGGCTATCGCGAACGCATGACGCTCGAACCCGACCTCGTCGATGCGAAGAGCGCTCTTCACGAGGCGGCGACGGTCGTCGTCTTCACACCGCTGTGGTGGGGATCGGTGCCTGCGATCCTCAAGGGATTCTTCGACCGCGCTCTGCTGCCACAGCAGGAGTACCGCTATACGAAGCTCGGATTGCCCGAGGGGCTGCTGCACGCCCGCAACGGCCGGTTGTTCCTGCTCGCGGACACCCCGTGGTTCCTCGCGCCGTTCACCGGCCTGCCCGCGCAGACCCATGTCGCCCGAGGGACGCTGAAGTTCTGCGGCGTCCGCTCCGTGCGCACGCATCGGATGCTGGGCGTCAAAGACGCGGCTCCCGAGCGGGTATCCGCATGGCTGGATCGAGCCGCGGCCATGGGCGCACGCGACGGCATCCGCGATGCAGCACGAGACGGGGCACGCCGGGGCGCGTCCGTCATCACGCAGGAGCTCGTGGGGTCCACGGCCCCCTGAAGTCGAACCGGGGCAGCTCTCGAGCCGCGGCGCCTCAGGCCATCGCGGCCGAGGCCGCCTCGTCCTCGGTCGTCGCCACGAGCTGACCGCAGGCGCCGTCGATCTCCTTGCCGCGGGTGTCGCGGAGCGTCGTCGGGATGCCGGCGTCGTTGAGACGGCGCACGAACTCGTTCTGCACATCCTTGTCGGACGACGTCCAGATCGAGCCGGGCGTCGGGTTCAGCGGGATCGGGTTCACGTGCACCCAGCCGCGACCGCGGGCGTTGAGCTTCTCGGCCAGAAGATCCGCACGCCAGGCGTGATCGTTCATGTCCTTGATGAGCGCGTACTCGATCGAGACGCGGCGGCCGGTCTTGGCGTAGTAGCCGTAGGCTGCGTCGAGCGCCTCGTCGACCTTCCAGCGGGAGTTCACCGGGATGAGCTCGTCGCGCAGGTGGTCGTCGGGAGCGTGCAGCGAGAGCGCGAACGTCACCGGGATGCCCTCGTCGGCGAGCTTGTTGATCGCGGGCACGAGGCCGACGGTCGAGACGGTGATGCCGCGGGCGCTCATGCCGAGGCCGTCCGGCTGCGCGGCGACCATGACGCGCACGGCGTCCATCACCCGCTTGTAGTTCGCGAGCGGCTCGCCCATGCCCATGAAGACGATGTTGCTCACGCGCTCCATGCTGTGGTCGTCGGCCTTCTTGCCGCCGAGGCCGCCCTCGGCGATCAGCCGGTTCGCCCGGACGATCTGCTCGACGATCTCTGCGGTCGACATGTTGCGCGTGAGTCCGGCCTGGCCCGTCGCGCAGAACGGGCAGTTCATGCCGCAGCCGGCCTGGCTCGACACGCACAGCGTGATGCGGCCGGGGTAGCGCATGAGCACCGACTCGACGAGGGCGCCGTCATGCAGCCGCCACAGGAACTTGATGGTGTCGCCACGGTCGGTCTCGAGGCGGCGCACCTCGGTGAGCAGCGAGGGGAGCATTCCGCCGACGAGGTCGTCGCGGATGCCGGCGGGTAGATCGGTCATGTCGGCCGGGTCGGACGTGTAGTGCGTGAAGTAGTGCGTCGACAGCTGCTTCGCACGATATCCAGGCAGCCCCAGTTCTTTGACCTTCTCGATGCGCTCGGCGGGGGTGAGGTCGGCGAGGTGCACGGGCGGTTTGCCGCGCTTGGGGCTTGCGAACTGCAGCAGCGGGCGCCCTTCGGCATCCTTCTGCTGGGTCCAGCCCTCTGTCTGGGGCCGCACCTGGGTGCCGGTCGCGCGGACCTTTCCCTGCGCGGGCGCTGTCGCGGGGCGCGTTTCGCGCGCGCGGGAATTCTCGGTCATACCCTCCAGGGTACGCGGTGACGGATGGGAAGCGCCTGGGCCGGAGGGAGCCGCCTGCCTAGACTGAGCACCATGGAGCTCGTGCTGCTGGTCGGAATCGTCATCGTGGTCGTCGTCGGCCTCGTCATCCTCGTCGCCGCGCTGCGCAGCATGCGGCCGAAGGAGCCCGAGGCGCAGGTGTACACGCCATCGCCGACGATGGCACGGACGGCCGCAGCGACCTCGCTCGCGAGCCCGGCATCCGGCCTCACGCCGTCGGTGATCGCCGAGATCGACCGGCTCGTCGCAGCCGGCCAGAAGATCCAGGCCATCAAGCTGCTCCGCCAGCGCACGGGCGTCGGTCTGAAGGACGCGAAGGACCGCATCGACCACTGGTCGATCAGCACGACCGCGCCGCACCTCGCGGCTGTCTCGCACGCCTCGGCGGTCGCGACCTCGATCACACCTCAGCCCGGCTCCCCGCGTGGCAGCGTCCCCGCATCCGTCGCTGCCGAGATCGATCGACTGATCACTGCGAACCAGGCCATCCATGCGATCAAACTGTTCCGCGAGCACACGGGCGTGGGACTCGCCGAGTCGAAGCGCGCGATCGATCACTGGCGGTGAGCTCGGCGCAGCCCATCCTCCGCGCGCGTAAGAGACGATCCGATTCTCAGGAAGATTTGGTATACCAGAAGGATGGGAATCCGACGGATGCTGCTCGCCCCTGCCATCGCGACGACGGTTCTGCTCGCGACGACCGCGTGCACAGCATCCAGCCCGTCATCCGAGGAGGTATCCGTGTCGAGCGCCACACATGACCTGCTCGCCGCGACCACGGTCGATGCGGCCCGGGCCGCGCTCGACGCAGGGGCCGACATCGAGGCCCGCGGCGACGGCGGCATGACCGCGCTGATCGCCGCGACAAAGAGAGACGACGTCGAGATCGCCCGGCTGCTCGTGGATGCGGGTGCGGACGTGAACGCGAAGGACGACATCCAAGACTCGGCTTTCCTCTATGCCGGCGCGCGCGGACACGACGACATCCTTCTCCTGACGCTCGAGAACGGCGCCGATCCGACCAGCACGAATCGCTTCGGGGGGACCGCCCTGATTCCGGCGTCCGAACGTGGACTGCTCAGCACCGTGCGGATCCTGCTCGACGCCGGAGTCGATCCCGACCACGTCAACGACCTGGGATGGACCGCTCTGCACGAGGCGATCGTGCTCGGCGACGGCTCGCAGGACTATGTCGACGTCGTCCGAGCGCTGATCGACGGCGGCGCCGACATCGGGATCGCCGACGGCGACGGCGTGCTGCCGCGCGATCTCGCTCTCGCACGCGGGTACGACAAGATCGTCGCCGAGCTCGACCGATGATCGATCTCAGCGTATGGGCCTGGATCGCACTGGGTCTCGCCGCCGTGATCACCGGCCTGTCGAAGGCCGCCGTGCCCGGCGGCGCGACGCTCGCCGTCGTGCTGTTCGCCGCTGTGCTTCCCGCTCGCACCTCGACCGCAGCCATGCTGCTGCTGTTCATCGTGGGCGACGTCTTCGCGCTGATCGCCTACCGCCGGCATGCGCACTGGCCGACGCTGCTCCGCCTCGCGCCCGCCGTGATCGCCGGGCTGCTCGCCGGGTTCGTGTTCCTCGCTCTCGCCGACGACGGCATCGTTCGGCGCGCAGTCGGAGTGATCCTGCTGCTGATGATCGCGATCACGCTGTGGCGACGGTGGAGACAGGACAGAGCGGATGCTCCGCCACCGGTCCACGGCGGCATCGTACTGTCGTCGACCTATGGCGCACTCGGCGGATTCACCACGATGGTCGCGAACGCGGGAGGGCCCGTCATGGCGATGTACTTCCTGGCGACTCGCGCGCAGGTGCAGGTGTTCCTCGGCACGTCCGCGTGGTTCTTCGCGATCGTGAACCTCGTGAAGGTGCCGTTCCTTGCAGGCCTCGGGCTGTTCACGCCTCACGTGCTGCTGATGGACCTGGCCCTCGCACCGCTCGTGGTCGCTGGTGCACTCGTCGGCCTCCGCATCGCGAAGCGCATTCCGCAGCATCTGTTCGATCGGCTCGTGATCGTGCTCACCGTGGTCGGGGCGGCGTACCTGCTGTTCTGAGAGCGCGTCAGCGCCCGGCCGAGCCCGCGAGCAGTTCCAAGACGCAAAGAGCCGCCAGCCGCACCGTGCGTCCGTCGTCCGCATCGACCGTGGCGTCGACCTCCGCGAGGTCGGCGCTGACGAGCCGATCATCTCCGGCGAGAGCACGCACCAGGGCACGCAGCTCCCACGCGGCGAGCCCGCCGGGAACGCTCGCGGGGCACCCGGGGGCGACCGAACGGTCGGCGGCGTCGACGTCGATGTCGAGATGGATACGGGCGCTTGCGCCGGCCCCGGCGATCTCGAGCGCTTCGGCACTGATCTCGTCGATGCCGCGGCGACGCAGCTCGTCGAGCGTGACCACGCGGATGCCCCAGTCCGCCGCACGCCGCGCGTACGCTGCGGAGTTCGCGAAGTCGGCGATGCCGATCTGCACGATGCGCGCCGGATCGATGCGCTCGGCATCCGGGGCGTCTTCGACCAGGCGCCGCACGGGAGAGCCGTTCGACACCCCGTCGCGCAGGTCGAAGTGCGCATCGATCGTGATGAGGCCGGTGGCTCGCGCTCCGCGAGCTACCGGATAGGTCAGCGAGTTGTCGCCGCCGAGCGCGACGACGAGGCGTGCGGCATCCGTCAGCTCGGCCACCCGTGCGACCGTCTCGGCGATGCCTGCATCGCCATCGGGCTCGACGATGTCACCGGCGTCGACGATGCGCAGCGCCTCGTTCAGGTCGAGGGCGGGCGGGCCCATCAGGGTCGCGCTGTAGCGCTGCAGAGCCTCCCGGACGGCGGCTGGAGTGGCATGGGCGCCCGTGGGCGACAGCGAGGTGCGCCATGTCGGAACTCCGAGGAGGACGGCATCCGCTTTCTCCCCGTCGAACGCGGGCCAGGCCCCGGCCCGCGGCCAGAGCTCGTCGTGAGCCAGCGGCGCACGCACGCCAACATCCAGCGGCGCACGCACGCCATCATCCAGTGCCATGATTCTCCGTTCCGGCGCAGGTCAGGCGACCTGCACGCCGTCCTTCCACACGCGTTCGACCAGCGGCACCCCCGGCCGATAGGCCAGGTGGATCCGCGTCGGCGCCTTCAGCAGCACGAGGTCGGCACGGCGCCCCGGCGCGATCACGCCGATGTCGTCGCGTCGCAGTGCGCGGGCCCCGCCGGCGGTCGCGGCCCAGATGGCCTCGGCGGGGGTCATGCCCATGTCGCGCACCGCGACCGCGATGCAGAACGCCATCGAGCTGGTGAAGCTCGACCCCGGATTGGTGTCGCAGGCGAGCGCCACGGTGACCCCGGCATCGATGAGCCGGCGCGCGTCGGGGTACGGCTGGCGGGTGGAGAACTCCACGCCGGGCAGCAGCGTGAGAACCGTGTCGGATCCGGCGAGCGCCTCGATGTCGGCATCCGTGAGATAAGTCCCGTGGTCGATGGATGCCGCCCCCAGCTCGACGGCGAGCAGAACGCCCGCGCCAGGACCGAGCTGGCTGGCGTGCACGCGGGGCACGAGCCCGCGGGCTGTGCCGGCCTCGAGCACGCGGCGCGACTGCTCGACCGTGAACGCTCCCGTCTCGCAGAACACATCGATCCATTTCGCGTGCGGGGCGCACGCCTCGAGCATCGATCCGATGACGAGGTCGACATAGCCGTCGGGGTCGTCGACGTACTCGACGGGCACCACGTGCGCACCGAGGAAGGTGACCTCGGGCGTCACCTCGGCCGCGAGGCGTACCAGGCGCTCCTCGGTCTCGACATCGAGGCCGTAACCGCTCTTGATCTCGACGGTGGTCGTGCCCTGCGCGTGCATCTCGTCGATGAAACCGCGCAGCCGGGCGCGCAGCTCGTCGTCGGTCGCTGCGCGGGTCGCGGCAACGGTCGAGCGGATGCCGCCCGCCGCATACTTCTGGCCGGCCATCCGGGCCTCGAACTCGGCTGCGCGATCACCGCCGAACACGAGATGGCTGTGGCTGTCGACGAAGCCGGGGATCACTGCCCGACCGTCGGCGTCGACGATCGCGTCGGCGTCCGGTGCCTCATCGGCTCCGCCGACCCAGGAGATCAGCCCTTCTTCGAGGAGCACAGCGGCGTCGTGCAGCACCGGCCCCTCGTTCGTCGTCAGTTCGCCGATGTTCGTGATGAGTGTGCGCATGCTGCCTCCTCGACCTCGCCGGGATGTCGCGTCCCGCTCTGCTCCTCATAATCCCCCGACCAGAGGAGGCAGAGCGGGACGCAGTCCGGTGTCAGAGTCCCATCGGGACCTTGAGCCCGCGCTCGCGCGCGATGTCCTTCGCGTGGTCGTAGCCCGCGTCGACGTGGCGCATGACGCCCGTGCCGGGATCGTTGGTCAGCACGCGCTCGAGCTTCTCGGCGGCGAGCGCCGTGCCGTCGGCGACGGTGACCTGGCCGGCGTGGATGGAGCGGCCGATGCCGACGCCACCACCATGATGCAGCGACACCCAGCTGGCCCCCGACGCCGTGTTGAGCAGCGCGTTCAGCAGCGGCCAGTCGGCGATCGCGTCGGATCCGTCCTTCATGGCCTCGGTCTCACGGTACGGCGAGGCGACCGAGCCGGAATCCAGGTGATCGCGACCGATCACGATCGGCGCCGACAGCTCCCCCGAGGCGACCATCTCGTTGAACTTGAGCCCGGCGAGGTGGCGCTCCTTGTAGCCGAGCCAGCAGATGCGTGCGGGCAGCCCCTCGAAGTGCACCTTCTCGCCGGCCTTGTCGAGCCAGCGGTGAAGAGCGGCGTCTTCGGGGAACAGCTCGGCGATCGCACGGTCGGTCTTGCGGATGTCCTCGGGGTCGCCCGACAGCGCCGCCCAGCGGAACGGGCCGCGGCCCTCTTCGAACTGCGGACGGATGTACGCGGGCACGAAGCCGGGGAACTCGAAGGCCCGGTCGAAGCCACCGAGCACGGCCTCGGCGCGGATCGAGTTGCCGTAGTCGAAGACCGCGGCCCCGCCATCCTGGAAAGCGACCATGGCCTCGACGTGCGCGGCCATGGCTTCGCGCGAGCGACGGGTGAACTCCTCGGGGTCGCGCTCTGCCTCGGCCTTCCAGTCTTCGACCGAGATGCCGATCGGCAGGTAGGCGAGCGGATCGTGTGCGCTCGTCTGATCGGTCACGATGTCGATAGGCACACCGCGGCGGAACAGTTCGGGGAAGACCTCTGCCGCGTTGCCGACGATGCCGACCGAGAGCGCCTCGCCGGCGTCCTTGGCGGCAACCGCACGGGCGATGGCCTCGTCGAGGTCGGTGTAGTAGACGTCGAGGTAGCCGTGGTCGACGCGACGGGCGAGACGGCTCTCGTCGACGTCGACGATCAGCACGGCACCGTCGTTCATGGTGACGGCGAGCGGCTGCGCACCACCCATGCCGCCTGCACCGCCGGTGAGCGACAGCGTGCCCTTGAGCGACTCCCTGCCCAGCGAGCGGGCGACGGCCGCGAAGGTCTCGTAGGTGCCCTGCAGAATGCCCTGCGAGCCGATGTAGATCCACGAGCCGGCGGTCATCTGACCGTACATCGTGAGTCCCAGCTGCTCGAGACGGCGGAACTCGGGCCAGGTGGCCCAGTCGCCGACGAGGTTCGAGTTGGCGATGAGCACGCGCGGTGCCCAATCGTGAGTCCGGAAGACGCCGACGGGCTTGCCCGACTGCACGAGCAGGGTCTCGTCGGGCTCGAGCTCGTCGAGCGTGCGCACGATCGCGTCGTACGCCTCCCAGCTGCGGGCGGCCTTGCCCGTGCCGCCGTAGACCACGAGGTCCTCGGGATGCTCGGCGACCTCGGGGTCGAGGTTGTTCATCAGCATCCGCTTGGCGGCCTCGGCGCCCCAGCTCTTGGCCGTGCGCTGATTGCCGCGCGGGGCGCGGACCGTGCGTGCTTCGACAGGCTCAGCAACCCAGTTCATCATGATGTGTGCTCCTTTGCGATGCGTGCGACGGCGCCGGACTGCACGAGCGCGGTCACGGCCTCCATGTCGGGAGAGAGGAAACGGTCGGGCCCGGGGCCGCCGGCGACGGTGCGGACGAGATCGCGGACGGCGCCCGTGGCGGGTCCGGCCTGCAGCGGTGCGCGCAGGTCGAGCGCGCGGGCGCCGGTGAGGATCTCGATCGCGAGGACGCGGCCGAGGCCGTCGATGGCCCTGCGCAGCTTGCGTCCGGCGGCCCAGCCCATCGAGACGTGATCCTCCTGCATGGCCGACGAAGGAATGGAATCGACGGATGCCGGAACCGCGAAGCGCTTGAGCTCGGAGACGATGCCGGCGGCGGCGTACTGCGCGATCATGAGACCGGAGTCCACGCCGACCTCGTGCGCGAGGAAGGGCGGCAGTCCGTGGTTGCGCGCCGGGTCGAGGGCACGGTCGGTGCGGCGCTCGGAGACCGACGCGACGTCGGCGACGGAGATCGCGAGGAAGTCGAGGACCGCGGCCACGGGGGCGCCGTGGAAGTTGCCGTTGGACTCGATGCGACCGTCGAGCGTGATGACAGGGTTGTCGATCACGCTGGCGAGTTCACGACCCGCGATCGTCGCGGCGTACCCGGCGGTGTCGCGGGCGGTGCCGTGAACCTGCGGGGTGCAGCGCAGCGAGTAGGCGTCCTGCACCCGGCCGTCCTCGGGGCCCTTGTGGCTGTGCACGATGGGAGAGTCGCCGAGGAAGGAGCGCAGGTTCGCAGCCGACTCGGCCTGCCCCACCTGCGGACGCAACGCCATCAGGTCGGCGGCGAACACGGCGTCGGTGCCGAGCTGCGACTCGATCGACATTGCGGCGGCGATGTCGGCCGTGAGCAGCAGCTCCTCGAGATCGTGCAGCGCCAGCACGAGCATGCCCAGCATCCCATCGGTGCCGTTGATGAGTGCGAGGCCCTCCTTCTCGACGAGGGTGAGGGGCTCGATGCCGACTGCGGCGAGGGCATCGGATGCCGGGATCACCTCGCTACTGGGTTCCTGAGCCTGTCGAAGGACGCGCACGTCGCCCTCTCCCATGGTGGCGAGCGCGATGTGCGCGAGAGGGGCCAGGTCGCCAGAACAGCCGAGCGAACCGTACTCGCGGACGATCGGCGTGATGCCGGCGTTCAGCAGCGCGGCGTAGGTCTCCACCACGATCGGCCGCACGCCGGTGCGGCCCGAAGCCAGGGTCTGCAGGCGCAGCAGCTGGAGCCCGCGCACGACCTCGCGCTCGACCTCGGCGCCAGTACCCGCTGCGTGCGAACGGATCAGGCTGGCCTGCAGCTGACGCCGGCGATCGGGGGCGATGAAGGTGGTGGCGAGGGCGCCGAATCCGGTGGATACACCGTAGTGCGGGTTCGGGTCGGCGGCGAGACCGTCGATGACGCCGCGAGTGGCGGCAACGCGATCGAGCGCCTCGGGGGCGATGGCGACGGGAGCGCCGTGGCGCACGACGGCGACGACATCAGCGGCGCTCAGGGGTGCGGCGCCGACCAGGACTGCGGGCAGATCACTCATATCTCGATTCCACACCTTCACAGTCGCGGTGAGGAGGGGATCATGGCATCCTTTGTCTGTGATCCCAGACAACACGGATGCCTCCGCCTCTCAGGTGCCGGCAGCGGAGAACACCCTGCGGATCCTGCGCTACCTGGCAGGACGGCCGGCTCCGGTGGCGGCCTCAGCGATCGCCAGGGACCTGGGCCTTCCCCGGTCGACGGTCTATCACCTGTTGACCACGCTCGCCGCTCACGGATTCGTCCTGCATCTGCGGGAGGAGCGTCGATGGGGTCTCGGCACGTCGGCGTTCGAGCTCGCCGGAGGTTACGCCAGGCAGCAACCGCTCGCCCGGGTGGGGCGGCCTCTCGTCGCCGCGTTGTCCGACAGGCTCGGCGAGAGCGCGCATCTGGCCGTGATGAGCGGCGGAGACGTCCTGTACATCGTCGAAGAGCGTGCGCCCCGGCGGCCCGCACTGATCACCGACGTCGGGGTGCGGCTGCCGGCGCATCTCACCGCGTCCGGTCGCGCCATGCTCGCCTCGCTTCCTCGCGAGCAGGTCAGAGCGCTCTATCCCCATGCCTCGGCGTTCCCAGATCGCACGGGTCTCGGCCCGCGGAAACCCGCTGAGCTGCGAGAGCTGCTCCGCGAGGTCCGTGCCCGCGGCTACGCCACGGAGGACAGCGAGGTCGCCGACGGCCTGCGCAGCGTCGGAGTCGCCGTGCACGATCACACCGGCTGGCCGATCGCCGCAGTCGCGGTGACGTGGGCTGGCGGAGATCTCGACGAGGCGGGGCTGGCGGATGCCGTGAGCGCCACGGCATCGACTCTCGAGTCACGGCTGAAGCGCTGAAAAGCGTCGCTAGTCCGTAGCTGCGCTGCGCCCGTGCGTGAACGGCCCTTAACGCAAGAAAGACCACCCGGCGTTGGGTGGTCTTTCTTGTTTAAAAGAAGTCCGGCGGTGTCCTACTCTCCCACAGGGTCCCCCCTGCAGTACCATCGGCGCTGTGAGGCTTAGCTTCCGGGTTCGGAATGTAACCGGGCGTTTCCCTCACGCTATGGCCGCCGAAA
>NZ_JBJDRH010000021.1:0-5187 GCF_044987465.1 Microbacterium sp. ZW T6_19
GGATCAGTGGCGAACGGGTGAGTAACACGTGAGCAACCTGCCCCTGACTCTGGGATAAGCGCTGGAAACGGCGTCTAATACTGGATACGAACAACGGCCGCATGGCCAGTTGTTGGAAAGATTTTTTGGTTGGGGATGGGCTCGCGGCCTATCAGCTTGTTGGTGAGGTAATGGCTCACCAAGGCGTCGACGGGTAGCCGGCCTGAGAGGGTGACCGGCCACACTGGGACTGAGACACGGCCCAGACTCCTACGGGAGGCAGCAGTGGGGAATATTGCACAATGGGCGGAAGCCTGATGCAGCAACGCCGCGTGAGGGATGACGGCCTTCGGGTTGTAAACCTCTTTTAGCAGGGAAGAAGCGAAAGTGACGGTACCTGCAGAAAAAGCGCCGGCTAACTACGTGCCAGCAGCCGCGGTAATACGTAGGGCGCAAGCGTTATCCGGAATTATTGGGCGTAAAGAGCTCGTAGGCGGTTTGTCGCGTCTGCTGTGAAATCCCGAGGCTCAACCTCGGGCCTGCAGTGGGTACGGGCAGACTAGAGTGCGGTAGGGGAGATTGGAATTCCTGGTGTAGCGGTGGAATGCGCAGATATCAGGAGGAACACCGATGGCGAAGGCAGATCTCTGGGCCGTAACTGACGCTGAGGAGCGAAAGGGTGGGGAGCAAACAGGCTTAGATACCCTGGTAGTCCACCCCGTAAACGTTGGGAACTAGTTGTGGGGTCCATTCCACGGATTCCGTGACGCAGCTAACGCATTAAGTTCCCCGCCTGGGGAGTACGGCCGCAAGGCTAAAACTCAAAGGAATTGACGGGGACCCGCACAAGCGGCGGAGCATGCGGATTAATTCGATGCAACGCGAAGAACCTTACCAAGGCTTGACATATACGAGAACGGGCCAGAAATGGTCAACTCTTTGGACACTCGTAAACAGGTGGTGCATGGTTGTCGTCAGCTCGTGTCGTGAGATGTTGGGTTAAGTCCCGCAACGAGCGCAACCCTCGTTCTATGTTGCCAGCACGTAATGGTGGGAACTCATGGGATACTGCCGGGGTCAACTCGGAGGAAGGTGGGGATGACGTCAAATCATCATGCCCCTTATGTCTTGGGCTTCACGCATGCTACAATGGCCGGTACAAAGGGCTGCAATACCGTGAGGTGGAGCGAATCCCAAAAAGCCGGTCCCAGTTCGGATTGAGGTCTGCAACTCGACCTCATGAAGTCGGAGTCGCTAGTAATCGCAGATCAGCAACGCTGCGGTGAATACGTTCCCGGGTCTTGTACACACCGCCCGTCAAGTCATGAAAGTCGGTAACACCTGAAGCCGGTGGCCTAACCCTTGTGGAGGGAGCCGTCGAAGGTGGGATCGGTAATTAGGACTAAGTCGTAACAAGGTAGCCGTACCGGAAGGTGCGGCTGGATCACCTCCTTTCTAAGGAGCATCTGACACCTCTTGTAGGTGTCCAGAACCCAGATCGAAGGCATACGTTCTTCGCTGGGAGCTCATGGGTGGAACATTTGACATGACATCGAGATCTGATCTCGGAGCTAGTACGCCGCTTGCGGTTGGAAGGTTCTGGGTGAGGGGGCCGGTGTCTGCACGCTGTTGGGTCCTGAGGGACCGGGCCGGCCTTTGGGTCGTTCTGTCTCCTCTGGGCCTCTTGTTGTTTCCCCCGTGTGGGGTTGCGAGAAGGGGTACCGCCCGTACTTTGAGAACTACACAGTGGACGCGAGCATCTTGCAGCCGATCTTTGATCGGTTGCACAAGATGATCTTAAAGATCATTAGTCAATTTCATGCCGGACCTTTCGGGGTCTGGTGTCGATTCTGATTCAAACTCATGTGATTTCAAGTCTTTAAGAGCAAACGGTGGATGCCTTGGCATCTGGAGCCGAAGAAGGACGTAGCAATCTGCGATAAGCCTCGGGGAACTGATAAGCAAGTTTTGATCCGAGGGTGTCCGAATGGGGAAACCCCGCTGGGCGGCGTGCCGACCTAGTGACTCCCGCCTGAATATATAGGGCGGGTAGAGGGAACGTGGGGAAGTGAAACATCTCAGTACCCACAGGAAGAGAAAGCAACCGCGATTCCGTTAGTAGTGGCGAGCGAAACCGGAACAGGCTAAACCTAGCGTGTGTGATAGCCGGCAGGCGTTGCACGTTGGGGGTTGTGGGACTTTTCAGTCATCTCTGCCGAGGTGGCGGCGTTACACGATGGTATAGACGAACGGTCTTGAAAGGCCGGTCATAGAGGGTGCCAACCCCGTAGTCGAAATGCCAACCGTGGCGCGAAGAGTATCCCAAGTAGCACGGGGCCCGTGAAATCCCGTGTGAATCTGTCAGGACCACCTGATAAGCCTAAATACTCCCAGATGACCGATAGCGGACAAGTACCGTGAGGGAAAGGTGAAAAGTACCCCGGGAGGGGAGTGAAATAGTACCTGAAACCGTTTGCTTACAAACCGTTGGAGCACCCCTAGCAGGTGTGACAGCGTGCCTTTTGAAGAATGAGCCTGCGAGTTAGCGATATGTGGCGAGGTTAACCCGTGTGGGGTAGCCGTAGCGAAAGCGAGTCTGAATAGGGCGATTCAGTCGCATGTCCTAGACCCGAAGCGAAGTGATCTATCCATGGCCAGGTTGAAGCGACGGTAAGACGTCGTGGAGGACCGAACCCACTTAGGTTGAAAACTGAGGGGATGAGCTGTGGATAGGGGTGAAAGGCCAATCAAACTTCGTGATAGCTGGTTCTCTCCGAAATGCATTTAGGTGCAGCGTTGCGTGTTTCTTGCCGGAGGTAGAGCTACTGGATGGCCGATGGGCCCTACAAGGTTACTGACGTCAGCCAAACTCCGAATGCCGGTAAGTGAGAGCGCAGCAGTGAGACTGTGGGGGATAAGCTTCATAGTCGAGAGGGAAACAACCCAGACCACCAACTAAGGTCCCAAAGCGCGTGCTAAGTGGGAAAGGATGTGGAGTTGCTGTGACAACCAGGAGGTTGGCTTAGAAGCAGCCACCCTTGAAAGAGTGCGTAATAGCTCACTGGTCAAGTGATTCCGCGCCGACAATGTAACGGGGCTCAAGCACGCCACCGAAGTTGTGGCATTGACATTATTGGTAGGCCTTCGTGGTCCAGCCGTGTTGATGGGTAGGAGAGCGTCGTGTGGCCAGCGAAGCGGCGGTGTAAACCAGCCGTGGAGGCTACACGAGTGAGAATGCAGGCATGAGTAGCGAAAGACGTGTGAGAAACACGTCCTCCGAAAGACCAAGGGTTCCAGGGTCAAGCTAATCTTCCCTGGGTAAGTCGGGACCTAAGGCGAGGCCGACAGGCGTAGTCGATGGACAACGGGTTGATATTCCCGTACCGGCGAAGAACCGCCCAAACTAATCCCGTAGTGCTAAGTATCTGAATCCTCACATTGGACCCTTCGGGGTTCGCCGTGGGGCCTAGCGTACGACCCCATGCTGGTGCGGTTAGCGTATTAACAGGTGTGACGCAGGAAGGTAGTCCATGCCAGGCGATGGTTGTCCTGGTGCAAGTGCGTAGGCCGAACGGTAGGCAAATCCGCCGTTCACATAGGCTGAGACACGATGCGGATAAAAAGTGGATGATCCTATGCTGCCAAGAAAAGCATCGACGCGAGGTTCTAGCCGCCCGTACCCCAAACCGACTCAGGTGGTCAGGTAGAGAATACCAAGGAGATCGAGAGAATCGTGGTTAAGGAACTCGGCAAAATGCCCCCGTAACTTCGGGAGAAGGGGGGCCATCCACTTATACGGACTTGCTCCGAAAAGGGTGTGGTGGCCGCAGAGACTAGTGGGTAGCGACTGTTTACTAAAAACACAGGTCCGTGCCAAGTCGCAAGACGATGTATACGGACTGACGCCTGCCCGGTGCTGGAAGGTTAAGAGGACCGGTTAGCCGCAAGGCGAAGCTGAGAATTTAAGCCCCAGTAAACGGCGGTGGTAACTATAACCATCCTAAGGTAGCGAAATTCCTTGTCGGGTAAGTTCCGACCTGCACGAATGGCGTAACGACTTCCCAACTGTCTCAACCGCGAACTCGGCGAAATTGCATTACGAGTAAAGATGCTCGTTACGCGCAGCAGGACGGAAAGACCCCGTGACCTTTACTACAGCTTGGTATTGGTGTTCGGTGTGGCTTGTGTAGGATAGGTGGGAGACTGTGAAGCAGGGACGCTAGTTCTTGTGGAGTCATTGTTGAAATACCACTCTGGTCACTCTGGATATCTAACTTCGAACCGTAATCCGGTTCAGGGACAGTGCCTGGTGGGTAGTTTAACTGGGGCGGTTGCCTCCCAAAATGTAACGGAGGCGCCCAAAGGTTCCCTCAACCTGGTTGGCAATCAGGTGTCGAGTGTAAGTGCACAAGGGAGCTTGACTGTGAGACTGACAGGTCGAGCAGGGACGAAAGTCGGGACTAGTGATCCGGCAGTGGCTTGTGGAAGCGCTGTCGCTCAACGGATAAAAGGTACCTCGGGGATAACAGGCTGATCTTGCCCAAGAGTCCATATCGACGGCATGGTTTGGCACCTCGATGTCGGCTCGTCGCATCCTGGGGCTGGAGTAGGTCCCAAGGGTTGGGCTGTTCGCCCATTAAAGCGGTACGCGAGCTGGGTTTAGAACGTCGTGAGACAGTTCGGTCCCTATCCGCTGCGCGCGTAGGAAATTTGAGAGGATCTGACCCTAGTACGAGAGGACCGGGTTGGACGAACCTCTGGTGTGTCAGTTGTTCCGCCAGGAGCACCGCTGATTAGCTACGTTCGGGATGGATAACCGCTGAAAGCATCTAAGCGGGAAGCCGGCCTCAAGATGAGATTTCCATACCTTCGGGTGAGAGGCTCCCAGCCAGACTACTGGGTTGATAGGCCAGATGTGTAAGTGCAGCAATGCATGCAGCTGACTGGTACTAATAAGCCGATGACTTGATAACACACCGTTTGTTGGTGCTACGCGTCCACTGAGTGGTTCTCGATGTACGGTCGAGAACCCTACAGACAACAATGATTTGTCTATAGGTTTGATTGAAACATCAATAGTGTTTCGGCGGCCATAGCGTGAGGGAAACGCCCGGTTACATTCCGAACCCGGAAGCTAAGCCTCACAGCGCCGATGGTACTGCAGGGGGGACCCTGTGGGAGAGTAGGACACCGCCGGACTTCTTTTAA
>NZ_JBJDRH010000022.1:0-2784 GCF_044987465.1 Microbacterium sp. ZW T6_19
CGCCGACGTGCTCCCCGACGTGGTGGTGAGCGGCGAGTTCTCGGCGACCACACCTGACGAGCTGAGGGATCTGCAGGCCGTCGCCGCGGCCACCGCGCGCAGCGGCGTCCCTCCCATCGCCAAGCCGGGTCAGATCATCATCCCGATGGCCGCAGGCACGTACACGATGACCGACGGATTCGGGGCGAGCCGTCCCGGCCGCAGCCACATGGGGCAGGATTACGCGGCTCCCATCGGCACGCCCATCTACGCGTCGGCCGACGGCGTCGTGACGATGTCTCAGGACAGCTACGGCGGCTACGGCGTGACCGTGCAGGTGCAGCACGACGAAGACGGCAGCGTGACGACCCTCTACGGGCACATGAACTACGGCAGCCGCGCCGTTCAGCCCGGCGATCACGTCGTCGCGGGGCAGTTCCTGGGCCGGGTCGGCAACACCGGCTACACGATCGGCTCCTGCCTGCACTTCGAGGTGCGCATCAACGGCGCCCAGATCAACCCGGTTCCCTGGCTCGAGGCGCACGTCCGGTAATCCGGTACCACTGCGCTTCCGCGCGGGCGGTCAGCCGCCGGAGGGGTTCTCGACCGGCGCGCCGTCGTCGTCAGTCGTCTCGTCGTCGAGGATGTCGTCGGTCGACGTGTCGTCGGGCTCTTCCGGGGCGCCACCGGACGCGGTGTCGGCCTCTTCATTCGGGCCGGGGGTTCCGTGGGTGTTGTGCGGATCGCTCATCGCCATCTCCTCTGTTCGTTCCCGCGACCGTATCGGTGAGCGGGGCGGAGGCGAGCGGGGGTTGACGGGTCTGCGGCGGTGGAGGACACTGCGGTATTGCGTGCTTGGGGCGCGACGCGCGCATCGGGCTCTGCGGCTAGACGGACTCTCGCCGAATCGACGGGCACGCGATGAGAAGCGGCCCGCTCGTCGGAGCGGACTCCATTCCCAGCAGCACGCGAACCCCGGTGGCGCCGAGTTCGTAGTGCGGCAGGGCGACGGTCGACAGCGGTGGGCGCAAGTGCGCGGCGATGACATCCTGATTGTCGAAGCCGATCACGGCGATGTCATCGGGAATGCGCAGGCCCTGGTCGCGAAGCCCGTCGTAGAGACCCATCGCGACGCGGTCGTTGTGGCAGAACGCTGCCGTCGCACCGGAGGCGAGAATCGCCGCCGTCGCGGCGTATCCGCCTTCCTGTTCCGGTGAGGCCGGCACCACGAGGGCCTCGTCGAACGCGATTCCGGCCTCTTCGAGCGCCGACCGGTAGCCGGCCAGTCGTCCGGACTGCGCAGGCGAAGGCGTGGTGGTGTTGATGAAGGCGATGCGGCGATGTCCCGCCCCGAGCAGCTCCTGGGTCGCGGTGCGCCCTCCCTGCACCTCGTCGGGAACGACGGAGGGCAGGCCGCTCTCCGAGGCGAAGCAGTCGACCAGAACCGTGTCGGTCTGATGCAGCGCCTCCGGCACGGCGATCTCGCGGTGATACCAGGTCGAGTAGAGGATGCCGTGCACCTGGTGCTCCAACATCATCGCGATCGCGTCGCCCTCCACTGCTTCGTTGCCATCCGTGTTGGCGACGAGCAGCACGTACCCGTGCTTCCACGCCTCATCCTGAGCGCCGTGGATGATCTGACCGGCGAAGGGCGTGGTGGCGACCTGATCGGTGACCAGCCCGATGAAGCGCGACGTGCCCTGCGACAGGGTCTTGGCGAGCGCATTCGGCCGGTAGCCGAGCGCGGCGACCGCCTCCTGCACCCGCAGCCTCGTGTCCTCGCCGATGCGCGCACCGGCCTTGTCGTTGACGACGTGCGACACGGTCGCCACCGACACGCCCGCCGCCTTCGCGACGTCGCGCATGGTCACGCTGCCCCCGTGCGCTCCCGAAGAGGTGCTCATCCCTTGGTCGCTCCGCTCTCCAGGCCGTAGATCATCGCCTTGTTCAAGACCAGGAACACCAGCAGCAGCGGCGTCACCGTGACGCACACGGCGGCGAAGGTCGCCGTCCAATCGGTGTTCCCCATCGCCCCAATGTAGTTCTGCAGACCGAGCGGGATGGTCTTCAGCCCGTCGGAGAGCACGAAGGTGTTCGCGAAGATGAAGTCGTTCCAGATGAAGATGCTGTTCACCAGCACCACCGTGATGATCGTGTTGACCGACAGCGGCGACGTGATCCTGAGGAAGATCCGGTACGGTCCCGCGCCGTCGAGCGAGGCCGCCTCGTAGGTCTCCCGTGGGATGTACTCGTAGAACGACGAGAACAGGTAGACCGACATCGGCAGGGCGAACGCCGCGAGCGGGATGATCATCGACAGGTGCGTGTCGAGGAGCCCGACCTGCGAGTAGTCGATGAACAGCGGCACCAGGGCGATCTGCACCGGGACGATGATGCCCAGGAGGAACAGCGCGCGCACGAATCCGCTGAACCGGAACCCGAGCACCTGCAGGGCGAAGGCCGCCATCATGCCAGCCACCACGATCAGCGCGCTCGCCCCCAGAGTGACGATCAGGCTGTTCAGGATGTTCAGCCAGAGGTTGCCCGTCGTGAACGCTCGCCCGTAGTTCTCGAGCGTGAACGACGACGGCAGCGCGAACGGATTGCCGGCGGCGAAGTCGTTCGCCGTGCGGAAGCTCGTCAGGAACAGCCACGCCAGCGGGTACACCTGCACGATGACGATCAGGGCGACGGTCACGGTCAGCAGGGTCCGCTGCACCTGCAGGCGAGTGCTGCCGGTGCGGCGGACCCTGCTGACCGTGACCGTCGCCCTGATCGTCATCGTGCAGGTGTACCCGCTGGCGT
>NZ_JBJDRH010000023.1:0-1009 GCF_044987465.1 Microbacterium sp. ZW T6_19
TTTCGGCGGCCATAGCGTGAGGGAAACGCCCGGTTACATTCCGAACCCGGAAGCTAAGCCTCACAGCGCCGATGGTACTGCAGGGGGGACCCTGTGGGAGAGTAGGACACCGCCGGACTTCTTTTAAGTAAAATGGCCACCCAACGCTGGGTGGCCATTTTGCGTTTACAGGGATAAGGAAGAACCATGCCGGAAGAAGAAGAACGCCGTCCGCGTCGTAACGACAGCGGCGCGCGAGGAGATCGGTCTTCCGGAGGTTCTTCCCAGAACCGCAGCGGCGCTCCGCGACGTGAGGGCGGGTACAACCGTGACGGAGGTGCTCCCCGTCGGGATGGTGCTGCGCCTCGTCGTGAGGGTGGCTACAACCGTGACGGAGGTGCTCCTCGGCATGACGGTGCCGCGCCGCGCCGTGAGGGCGGGTATAACCGCGATGGTGGTGCTCCGCGCCGTGAGGGCGGGTACAACCGCGATGGTGGTGCTCCGCGCCGTGAAGGTGGCTACAACCGCGATGGTGGTGCTCCGCGCCGCGAGGGTGGCTACAACCGCGACGGAGGTGCTCCCCGTCGTGATGGTGCTGCCCCGCGCCGAGAGGGCGGGTATAGCCGTGATGGTGCTGCTCCGCGCCGCGAGGGCGGGTATAGCCGTGATGGTGCTGCTCCGCGCCGCGAGGGCGGGTATAGCCGTGATGGTGCTGCTCCGCGCCGCGAGGGCGGGTATAACCGTGATGGTGCTGCTCCGCGCCGCGAGGGCGGGTATAGCCGTGATGGTGCTGCTCCGCGCCGCGAGGGCGGGTATAACCGTGATGGTGCTGCTCCGCGCCGCGAGGGCGGGTATAACCGTGATGGTGCTGCTCCGCGCCGCGAGGGCGGGTACAACCGTGATGGTGCTGCTCCGCGCCGCGAGGGCGGGTACAACCGTGATGGTGCTGCTCCGCGCCGCGAGGGCGGGTACAACCGTGACGGTGCTGCTCCGCGCCGCGAGGGCGGGTACAACCGTGACGGTGGCGCCC
>NZ_JBJDRH010000024.1:0-597 GCF_044987465.1 Microbacterium sp. ZW T6_19
GGAGAGAGCAGGAAGGCGGCGACGTTCCAGCCTCTCTCCCCAAGAGCTCATCGAGCCCCCGCATTACCCTACACCCTGGGGGATGAAGTCCCGCATCACGAACACATCATCAAAGGAGGCCAACATGGCCAAACCAAACGCGGAATCGACGTTCCGTGCGAAAGCGCCTGGCATCATGGCGCAGCTAATCCCCGATTTCCCCATCACGCCGGACGATGCCGCGGCGATCCTGGGCAATCTCGGCCACGAAAGCGCCGGGCTGACCACACTGCAGGAAATCAAGCCAACAGTGGCAGGCAACAGCCTGGCACTGATATCCGCGTCATTCGTGAGATTGTGGAGCACAGCGCCGGGCCGCCAAGGTAGGCGCCAGATGGTGACGATCTGGCAATGCGGAGGGTTGCGCTTTTCGCTCTGAGGAGACCGGCTCAGGGTATGGGTCCAGCACGATCACCACGGCCACTAGCAACGCATCGTGCAACTTGTTGAATAGACGCATTGGTCTCTCCGGTTCCTGCACCGTAAACGTGGTGCAACGGCCGAAGTTGCTTGTCGCAGCGGCGGAAAAGATGACCTGCCAGAGGAGCCTTGAGGGAG
>NZ_JBJDRH010000025.1:0-562 GCF_044987465.1 Microbacterium sp. ZW T6_19
GATCCACCCCATTCTGAATGGCCCGCCGTTCGTGGTAAATCCCCGCCGCATCCACCGCAATGGCGGCGACCACGCTGGCCACGACAAAGCCCGCCGCGAACATCACGACCATATTGCCGCGCTGGTCAGCGCAGAACCGTCGCCAAAGTTTCATATACCGCCCCGGCGAATCGTCGAGCTATAGGCGATCACCTGGCTGGGCAGGGGCAGCGGCACATAAAGATTCCAGATCGGCAGGTCCGAAGCGTCGTAGCGCAGGGTGACGCGGTATTGATTGGGATCGGTCGTGCTGTCGCCGATCGTATAGGTCAGCCGTGAGCGCTCGATCAGCATGTAGCTGGCGGCATTGTCGTCGAGAAATTCCCCGACCAGGCGGTTGCGTTCGGTCTGATTGAGCCCGGCAATCGCCGTCCGCGCCGCATCGGCGGACAATTGCTGCAAGGAATGAGCAGCACCGAAATAAATGCCATAGGCCAGCATGCCGGTCAGCAGCAGCAGGAAAACCGGCGTCAGAATGGCGAACTCCACAGCGGAGGTCGCCCGGTCGTCGCGAGCCCACGAG
>NZ_JBJDRH010000026.1:0-523 GCF_044987465.1 Microbacterium sp. ZW T6_19
CGACGACGAGGCGCGGGGCCAATACCTGCCGTTCACCCGCCCACACCAGGGCGTGCCTGCCGTATGGGTCCCCGAATCGGAAGGCGACCGCATCCTGGCTGCGGCACGACGCGGAGACCAGGCGACCCTCACTCTGGAGGCGACACGTCACCACGGAGCGACGATGGACACGGTCTGGGCCGTGTCACCAGGCGCAGGACCGCACGCCGACGAGAGCATCCTGGTCGTCACGCACAGCGACGGCGGCAATGCGATCGAGGAGAACGGCCACATCGGCCTGCTCGCACTCGCGCAGGACGCCGCCACGATCCCTCACGACCGCACCATCGTCTTCGTCCTGACGGCCGGGCACCTCCGCATCCCCGCGGTCACCCTCCACGGCCAAGCGACCACGGCATGGCTCCAGGCGCATCCGGAGATGTGGGATGCCGATGCCGCCGGCCTGACCGCCGTGGCCGGACTCGTCATCGAACACCTCGGCGCCCGGCGGCGACGCGACGATTTCCCGCGTACGGGCCACGCA
>NZ_JBJDRH010000027.1:0-521 GCF_044987465.1 Microbacterium sp. ZW T6_19
GACCTGCCCGTGAGCGTGGTGCGCAGCATCCGTTCACGTCATCCTCGAAGACATGACCGAATCCGTCGTCGAGGTGTCCGACCTCACCAAGACCTATCGCGGGGGATTCGAGGCGCTCAAGGGCATCAGCTTCGAGATCCCTCGCGGTGAGACCTTCGCGCTGCTCGGCCCGAACGGGGCGGGCAAGAGCACCGCGATCGAGATCCTCGAGGGATACCGCAACCGCAGCGGCGGAACGGTGTCGGTGCTCGGCGTCGATCCCCACCACGCCACGCTGGAGTGGAAGTCGCGCCTGGGGATCGTGCTGCAGAACACCGGCGAGGCCCCGACCGCCTCGGTGAAGGAGCTGCTCACGCACTTCGCGGGGTTCTATCCGCGTGCCCGCCGTGTCGACGAGGTGATCGCCGCGGTCGGTCTGACCGAGAAGGCCAAGACGCCCGTCCGCAAGCTCTCGGGCGGCCAACGCCGACGCGTCGATGTCGCGCTCGGCATCATCGGACAGCCCGACCTGCTGTTCCTCG
>NZ_JBJDRH010000028.1:0-512 GCF_044987465.1 Microbacterium sp. ZW T6_19
CTCCATTTGCTCCCACCACGCACCGCCAGCAGTTTTCTATTGGAGCCTTGATGTCAGAGCAGCCTGAGCGGCACGCAACGATCATCACGCCGGACCGGGGCTCGATTGTCATCTACCTCCGCGAGGTATGGGACAATCGTGATCTCGTCGCTTTCCTCGTCTGGCGCGACATCAAGGTGCGCTATCGCCAGACCTTCTTCGGCGCCGCCTGGGCGCTCGTGCCGCCATTCTTCAGTATGGTCGTCTTCACGCTCATCTTCGGCACGCTGGTGAAAGTCGCCTCGGATGGCCAGCCCTATTGGGCGTTCAGCATCTGCGCTCTGACCGCCTGGAACTATTTTTCTCAGGCGCTCACCAACGCCGCCAACAGCGCCACCAACAACGCCTCGCTGATCGAGAAGGTGTATTTTCCGCGCTTGTCGCTCCCGTTGTCGGCAGTCTTGTCGCCGTTGCTTGATCTGGCTATCGCTCTGGCATTCCTGATCCCGGTACTGGCCATTGCTGGTATTATG